>JALSWC010000221.1 GCA_027060825.1 Sulfurimonas sp. | reverse complement strand
GACGAGACTACGCCGTCTTGGTGTTTTAGACAATAAACACATTCCACACCACTACTTGCAAAATTCACGAAAAAATAGATTACAACTGCTTGCAGGGCTTATTGACAGCGATGGATACTATGATGCAAAATTCAATGTATTTGAAATAGTACAAAAAGATAAAAAACTCACAAAAGAGATAAAACTATTAGCTGATTCTCTCGGATTTCGAGTCTCATTTAAAACAAAAACAGCAAGAATTAAAAGCATAGGATATGAGTGTGAAGTCTATCGTTTACGCATTGTCGGTGCGCTTGATACAATTCCAACAAAAATAAAACGCAAACAGGCTCGTCCACTCAGAGCAAAACGAGATGTACACCGTACTGGCATCAAAGTAGAATATGACAAAGTTGATGATTATTATGGATTTACTATTGATGGTAACCATTTATTTTTACTTGAAGATATGACCGTTACACACAATACTTCCTTCATTTTAAACACCGTAAACTCTCTAATACTGCAAGGTAAAGGTGTCGCTTTTTTCTCTCTTGAGATGCCTGCTGAACAGTTGATGTTGCGTCTGCTCTCTATCCAGACATTTATTCCTTTACAAAAACTTCGTGTAGGAGATATGAATGATGATCAATGGAGTAGTCTTAATGGTGCCATAGATAGAATGACCTCTGCAAAGCTTTTTGTAGATGATCAAGGAAGTCTCAACATTAACCAACTACGCTCAAAACTACGAAAATTAAAAAATCAACATCCAGAGATTGAAATAGCCGTTATTGACTACTTACAAATTATGTCAGGAATTGGGAATCAAGATAGACACTTACAGGTCTCTGAAATCTCTCGTGGACTTAAGATGCTCGCTCGTGAACTTGAAATGCCAGTTGTTGCCCTCTCTCAACTTAATCGTGGACTAGAGAGCAGAAATGACAAACGACCGATGCTCAGTGATATTCGTGAATCTGGGTCTATTGAGCAGGATGCCGACATTATTTTATTTGTCTATCGTGATGATGTTTACCTCTACAAAGAGGAAAAAGAGCGTGAAAAAGCTGCAAAAGCTGAGGGAAAAGAGTTTACTACTACCTATATTGAAAAAGACAATGAAGATGCTGAAATCATCATTGGAAAACAGAGAAATGGTCCAACAGGTCATGTAAAACTTATTTTTCAGAAAAAACTTACACGATTTGTTGATGCACCTAGTTTTGCAAGTGCTGTGGAGACTGTTTATGAAAATGTGGATACCTCATCAGCACAAGTTGATATACCAAATGTAGAAATGGCAGTTATTTAATGAGAATTTTCACTAATGCAAAAGATTGAGAGTATTGAGCTAATATCTTCCAAAAGAGATATTTTTACTCTTTTGGCACTGCTTCTTTTTCTCTTTTTCCTCTCTCTATCGTATCAATACTACAAATACCATGAACTTACAAAATTTGATTCTCAAATAGTAAACGCAGTCGTCTTAAAACAATACACAAAAACAAAACAGACAAAAAAAGGGAAATTAAAACGCTATGAAGTGCTAAAACTACGAAGTAATGATGGCTTTACCTTTTATACAATTGCAAGTAAAAATCTCAAAAACATAAAAAGCAGAACTATTAAAGTAGAAATATGGGCTGGGAAAATCAGTTTTTATGAATATATGCGAACCTTCTTTACCTTTAGTAAAATTATCAAAATTTATGATAACAACTCTTTTATGAGCAGAGTCTCAAATGCAATAGCCAGCCAACATAAAGATAAAAATGTTACAGCTGTTTATGAGGCACTCTTTTTAGCCCAACCCTTACCCAGAAATTTACAACAACAGTTCGCTAATCTTGGTATTTCTCATCTTATTGCCATTAGTGGATTTCATTTAGGAGTGCTGAGTTTTATTCTCTTTTTACTGTTAAAATATCCCTATAAATTTTTACAAAATCGCTATTTTCCATACAGAAGCTATACAAAGGATAGTTTTATAATCACTGCGTTTATACTACTGGCTTATATGCTTTTTCTCTCTACCCCACCCTCTTTACTTCGCTCGTTTATTATGCTTATACTAGGCTTTATTTTCTATGAAAGAGGAATGAAAATCATCTCAATGCAGACTCTAAGCATTACCATTTTACTCATACTCGCACTTTTTCCAAAACTCCTTTTTAGTCTAGGTTTTTGGCTGAGTGTCAGTGGTGTTTTTTATATATTTCTCTTTCTTATCTACTTTAAAGACTCTAGTAAAACAAAACAATTTTTACTTATTCCATTTTGGGAATATCTCTTTATGCTCCCCTATTCACTTACTATTTTTGGAAATTTTTCACTCTACCATCCCCTCTCAATTCTCTACTCAATCCTTTTTACACTCTTCTACCCACTAGCACTCTTTTTGCATCTCTTTGGTTTTGGAAATTTGCTTGACCCTATTGTAAATCTACTCCTTAATGCCAAGCTAAACGCACTCCAAGAGCATCTTAACATTAGCTATTTATTTGTTGAAATTATTTTATCACTTTTGAGTATTTTCAGTAGAAAGGCTTTGTTGCTGTTGCTCATCTATGTAGGCTCTATTTTTATATATTTTATTTATAATGTAGCATAATTTTAGACCATATAAAAAGATAATCCATGAAACATATATCCATAAAAATAGAAACATTAAAATGGCAAAAGAGCCGTACATTGTAGTATATGTTTTATTTACAAAGACATAATAAATAAAAGCATTTTTACTCAAACTAAATATAATGGAAATAATAAAAGAACTAATAAGTGAAGCTTTTGGATTTATTTTTGTATTTACAGCAATCTGAAATATAACAAAAAGAAGTCCCCAGATAATGATATATGGAACAAAAGGTAAAATATTTAAATTTACCCTCAGATTATCAGAAGCCATTGCATTTACAATGTACCCAGTAATATAAAAAGAGATACTAAAAGCAAGAGGAGTCAGTGTTAAAAGAGTCCAATATGTTGTAATACTCTCCCATAAATTTTTCGCTGGAGCATGAAATATTTTGTTTGCAATGTATTCAAAATTCTTGAAAAAAAGTACAGAAGAGACTAACATAGCAAGAATACCTATAGCACTTATTTTTGAAGAGTTCTGTAAAAAATTATTTATTTGAATCATTACTGTATCGGAGTTCACTGGCATAAGATTTGAGAAAATAAAAGTTTGAATTTCCTGATAATGCTTCGCAAATGATGGCAAAGATGTTAAAATTGTCATAACGATAAGCAAAAGTGGAATAAGCGTAAAAATAGTATAAAAACTCAAACTTGCAGCAAAAAGAGTAAGCTCTTTATCAACAAAAGAACTCACAAATAGTTTTACCTCTTTAAATACAACTTTTACTTTTTTATGCATACTATGTTTAACTCAGTCCCATTTTTGCAGGGTTTAAAATATTGTTAGGATCAAATGCCATTTTGATAGATTTAAAAAGATTCATCTCTTCATCTGTAAATGCCATATGCATATATGGTGCTTTTGCAAGTCCTATGCCATGCTCTCCTGAGAGTGTTCCACCTAAATCAACAGTCGCTTGAAAAACCTCTTCTATGGCTTGATAAGCAATCGCCACCTGTCTAGGGTTTGAACCATCTACCATTACATTTGTATGGACATTTCCATCACCAGTATGCCCAAAACATGGAATGTTTACACTATATTTTTTGGCAATAGCAGAAAATCTCTCTAAAAGTTCTGGTAAAACAGCACGAGGAACGGTTACATCTTCATTAAGTTTTTTACTTCCATAAATAGAGAGTGAAGGAGAAGCATTACGGCGTGCAAACCAAATCTCTGCTGCCTCTTTTGCATCTTTTGCAACTCTAAACTCACTACATCCATTCTCTTTAAATACTTCCTCAATTTGTCCTAGTTGAAAATCTAAATCATCTTCTAAGTTTCCATCAACATCTGTTACAAGAAGCGCACCTGCATCTACAGGTAAACCTTTATGAAATGTCTGTTCAACTGCACGGATAGTTAAATTGTCTAAAAACTCCATGGCAACTGGAGTAATACCACTTGCCATGGTTTTATAGACCGCTTCCATTGCATCATTTACAGTAGGAAAAATTCCCATCGCCGTTTTTGTCATTTTAGGCTTTGGAATAAGCTTGAGTGTAATTTCAGTAAGGACTGCAAGTGTTCCCTCAGAAGCTATCAAAATACCACTAATATTATATCCTGCCACATCTTTAATGGTGCGTTTTCCTGCCTTAATAACATCACCATTTGGAAGTACAGCACGAGTAGCCATAACATAATCTTTTGTAATGCCATATTTTGCAGCACGCATTCCACCTGCGTTTTCACTCACATTACCACCAAGTGTAGAGTAATCTTGACTTGCTGGATCTGGTGGATAAAAAAGTCCTACTTTTTCTACTGCCCGTTGTAAGTCCATATTTATTACACCTGGTTGCACGATAGCTACCATATTTTTCATATCTATTTCAAGAATATTATTCATGTGTTTTTCCATAGCAAGGATTATGCCCCCACTACTAGGCAATGCTCCACCAGTAAAACCAGAGCCAGCACCACGAGGTACAATAATAATTTTATGTGTATTACAATACTTCAGAATTTCACTAATATCCTCTTCATGACGAGGAAAAATTACAGCATCTGGCTCAAAATGTTCTCGTGTTGCATCATAAGAGTATGCAAGAAGATGTGCTTTATCGCTATAAATATTTTCACTCCCTACAATATTTGTAAAATGTTCAATATGTTTTAAATCTATCATTTTTCACCCCTTTTTTCGTATTTTTTATAGAAGGAAACGAACTCTTTGTTGTTTGCATTCTTTTGCATTAAAAGTTTATAATAATATTTTGTATAGTTTTTTACCTGCGATGTTCCTTTTCCCCAATCCCACCAAGAAGATTCTATTTTTTGTACTCGTGAATAAAAAGGGAGTTTAACTTTTTTTTGCTCTAATGGTGCAGCACTAATATGTAAAATTTTAAAACTTTTCATATCTAGCGTATAGACTTTTTTATCGAGATAAATAAATAAAAGTCCCGTACTTGTCGCCTCAGACATATTATGAAAATCACTTATAAGTGGCGATGGATGCCCAGTATAAGAAAGAATGGTAGCAAACAAATCAGGATGAATCCACTGCGTTTGCACACTTTTTGTAATACGGTGGTAAATCGCCTCATCTGGAGCAATAAGCATGGCACGATTGTAGCCAAATGCAAGTTCAACACTATCTCCAACTTCTGCTTTGAACTCTTCTATAGGAACAGAGTCATTATCTAGCATATGAAAAGAGCTTATTTTAAGAGTTGCTTCACTTTTATTTGCATCAAAACTTTGAACAACAGCATTATCAATAACCTCACTATGCTTGGGTGTAATATAATGTACAACAAAGCCACTCATACCTACATCAATTTTATTTATGTTTATTGTAATTGTGTCATTTTTTTTATTTACAGATACAATAGGAGCAGTTACAACACTAGCATAGAGATTGACCAATGCTAATAAAACTAAAACAATATATTTCATCTTACTTCTTTTTTAATAATATATGCGATTATATCAAACAAACCTCATATTAATCAAAAATTTGCTAATATTGCACTTTATTTTAAATTAGGTTTATATTTATGCTACGATTTTTCATATTTTTATCTCTCTTTACCTCTCTTTTTGCCTCAACTGTTGATAGATACCGATGGGAAAATGGTGAAAGTTATCTCCTTTTTTTACAAAGGAATCATCTTCCCTTAAAACCACTCTACTATAATTTAGACAAAGACGACCAACAATTAACCAAGGAGATGCGTAGTGGTGTTCACTACCAAATTCTTCGTGACACCAAAGGTCATATTGAACAAATTTTACTTCCATTAAATGATGAGCTACAAATCCATATTGCTAAAAAAGGCAACTCTTACTCTTTTGAAGCTATTCCCATCATCTCTACAACAAAAACAGAGGGTTTTTACACCACCATTACAAGCTCTCCAAACTACAATATTTTAAAAGCTACTGGTTCAAATAAACTTGTCCAAATTTTTGTCTCAAGTTTTAGACACTCCCTCAATTTTAAAAACAACATCCGTAAAGGCGATGAACTGGCTATGATATATACACAAAAATATCGTCTTGGCTACCCTTTTTCTATGCCTACACTTCAAGTTGCTATGATAGAGACAAACCATAAAAAACATTATATTTATCTTAACAGCAATGGGCGTTACTACAATGAAAAAGGTGCTGAAGTTGAAGGATTTTTATTTGGTCGTCCAATTCCAGGGGCAAGAGTCTCTTCACCATTTTCAAAAAGAAGATGGCATCCAATTTTACATAAATGGAAAGCACACAATGGTGTTGATTTTGCGGCAAGAATAGGAACACCTGTGCATGCATCGGCCGCTGGAATTGTCATTTGGTGTGCAAGAGCAGGTACTTATGGAAATCTTATCAAAATTCGTCATGCAGACGGATACGAAACACGCTATGCCCATTTACACGCTTTTAGAAGAGGCATTCATAGAGGCTCTCATGTAAAAAAAGGACAAATTATTGCCTATGTTGGAACAACAGGTCGTTCAACTGGACCTCATTTACATTTTGAAATAAGAATACATGGTCGTCCTATAAATCCACTCCATATTATTCAAATAGCAACAAAAAAACTAAAAGGGAAACAAAAAAGAGCGTTTTTAAAACTTAAAAAGAGAGATGATAAAAGTATAGCACTTCTACTTCAGAACAAAACAACATTTAAAAAGCTTCCACCTTTTCAAAATATCTCTTATGTACATATTTTAAAGGATAAGAATGGAGAGAAAAAGGCAAAAAAAAAGTCCTAACCCTTATAAAAAAGAGCTAGGACTTTTACAGTAACCATTGGAAGGTGACCAAACCCAACAAAGGTCAGAAATGCTTTACATAGGAATTATAACATATTTTTAATTTCTAAGCAAATTCCAACGGATCCATATCTATCTCAGCCATACTTACTTTTGTAGCTGTTATGGCTTTTATAAGATCTGTGCTTTTATCTGCTCGAAGGAGTATTTCAAAACGGTACTTATTTGCCACTCTCTCTATGGCACACTTTCCTGTACCAACTATCTCTACACTCTTACTAAACGCACTAAGACGCTCTCGCATCTGCTCCATGGCATCACGAGCTTTTACCCCATTTTTATCTGAAAATAGCAAGCGACAAAGCTTTTTGTATGGAGGATAAAGCTCTTTTCTAAAAACTTTTTCAGACTCTAAAAACTCCTCATATTTCTCTATATAACTCTTAAAAAAATCCTCATTAAAAGTCTGTACAATTACTTTAGCATCTTTTGCTCGTCCACTTCTTCCCGATACTTGAATAAGCGTAGAGAGTGCTTTTTCTCTTGCACGATAATCACTCATATTGAGCATATTGTCCAGACCAAGTACCACAGCTAGCGTTACTCCATGATAATCATGACCCTTTGAGAGCATCTGTGTTCCAACAAGGATATTACTCTCTTTGTCATTAAACTTTTTAAGTGCTTTTTTTAGTTTGTTGGCTGTAGTAATGGCATCTCTATCAAACTGTTGTATCACTGCGTTTGGAAGTAGCTCTTGTATATTTTCTACAGCCTCTGCTGTGCCTAACCGTGAGCTTGTTAAATGCCCACTATGACACTCTGGACAAACTTGTGGAATAGCCTGAGTAAAATTACAATAGTGACACTTCAATGCTCGTGAGTGCTGGTGAATACTCATGCCAACACTACAAAATGCACATTTTATTGTATGCCCACAATCTTGACAAATAAGATACTTAAAATTTGCCCGTGTCGGTAAAAAAACAATAGCCTGCTCTCCCCTTTGCACCGTCTCTCGTAGATTATTTATAATCAAAGGAGAGAGACTCTCTCTATTTTTTTCATATATAAAACTCTTCTTAGAGAGAAAATGTCCCCCTCGTAAGCGTATATGAGGAAATTTCACATAAGAGTTCAGTGATGGAGTTGCAGAGCCTAAAACAACTCTAACATTATAAAGTTTTCCCATATATATAGCTATATCACGCGCACTGTACCGTGGTCTTGAAGAGGATTTATAACTATCATCATGCTCTTCATCAACCACAATAAGTCCTAAATCTTCTATGGGCAAAAAGAGTGCAGAACGGGGACCTGCTATGATTTTTGCTTCCCCACTCTGAATTTTTGCCATTGCCTCTTTTCTCTTTTTTGGTGTAAGTTTTGAGTGCCACATAACAACACTCTCTCCAAAATGTTCTTCAAGCCTTTTAGACATTTGTGGTGTAAGTGAAATTTCAGGCATCAAAAAGATGCTTCGTTTAGAGAGTGCTATCATCTGCTCAAAATACTTCATATATATCTCAGTTTTACCACTTCCTGTATCGCCAAAGAGTAAAGAGACTTTATGTTTTTGTAAAAAGAGTAATGCTTCATTTTGTTTTTGTGAAAGTTCTATTTTTGATGTATATGCCTCTTTATCACTCTTTTTTATTTCTTCTATTGTTTCATCAAAAGGCACAAGCAGAGCCAATGCATCACCAAAGGAGCAAATATAATACGAAGCTATAAACTTTGCAAGTTGCATCTGTTTTTGAGAGTATTTCAATGAAGTAGTTTGAAGGATTTCATTTGTTTTAAAGGGAGGTTTTTGCGTTTGTGCAACTACAACACCAAAAGTGTTTCGAGAACGCACAGTCACTTCTACTTTCTGTCCAACTTCTACAATAGTATTAGAGTGATAAGTAAAAGGCTCAAGAGGAGAGCCTATAAGTGCAATGGAATAATAATTCAATAGTGAAATAGAAATTTTTACTCTGTGAGCTGTTTACAAAGATTTTCTGTTGTATTACAATCAAAAGTACCATTTGCTTGTTTATATGTAAAATTCACATCTTTATTTTCTACCATAAATGTATAAGTACAGACATTAGGAGTGTCTCCTGTACAGCTTGCCCCTGTTTTCCAATGCCCATTACTATCTTTTGGTACTATCGCATACATAAGCAAAGTATTTGCAGCTGTTCCATTATTGTCGAAATATTTATCTGCGGCACTATGAAGTTTATTAATAAATTTATTATCACCTTTTATCAATCTTGCCTGTCTTTCACTCACAATAGCAGAACGAATAGATGAAATTTCAGACCGACCCTTTGCTATTTGTGCATCTGTGCGTGTTGCAGCAAATTTTGGAATAGCAATAGCTGACAATATTCCAATCACAACAATAACAAATACTAACTCTATCATTGTAAAAGCATTTTTTTTAGTATGTAACATTTGTTCCCCTTAATTTCATTTGGTATTTCCCTGCATCAATAGCTGACTGAAGTTGCAAACATTGGCTATTTCCATCAGCATCACCAAAACTAACTGTTAAATTATCATCACCTGAACCTGTTTTGACTTGAACCTTTACACAATCTGAAATCCCACCAAAATGGACAGTCGCCGATTTATCGCTCGTGTTCAAATCTGCATCACCAGATGCAACTAAAGATGCAATACCATTAGACATTTTTGATAAATTATCTTCTGTTTTAGCTTGGCTTATAGCATAAGAAGCTATTTCAGAAGCACCTTCCATAATGTTTTGTGCAGTTTTAGAAACCACAGCATCATCCCTTGTTGCAGTAAATTTTGGAATAGCAACAGCAGCTAAAATCCCCAAAATAACTATAACAAAAATAAGTTCTATCATTGTAAAAGCATAACGATTACTCTTCATGAAAAACCTTTTAGGATTTGAAGTAAAAAGTATCTTATCACAGTTTAGATTATATTTAGTTTAAAATTTAAAAAAAAGAAAGAAGAAAGAATTAAGAATATTTGTTACATCTCGAATGAGATGTAACAAGCCAAAAGAGTAAACTCTTATAAGCTTTTATTAATATTTAACACCCTGACCAGCGATTGTTACATTAGAATCTTTTACTAGTCCTCTCACACCTTTACAAATAGGCGTAGTATTTGATGTATTTCCCTCAATTTGAATATCTGTAGCATTCGCTTCCATAGTAACACAACCTTTTCCACCAGCAGCAGCAGTTTTATCTAAGAAAGATATTTTTGCACCACTAATTGTTACATAACCTGTACCCTTATTAACGGTAATAACATTCGATGCTTTTGTATAATTAGCGTCATTTTGTGGAACATTACCTGTAGCAACAGAATATGCTGCAATCTCACCCTCTGCCGTTTTAATGTTTGATGCAATTTTAGATATCTGTGCATCTGTACGAGTAGCCGCAAGTTTTGGAACAGCAACTGCTGCCAAAATACCTAAAATAACGATAACGAAGATCAATTCGATCATTGTAAAACCAGCTCTTTTCATAAAGAACTCCTTAATTGAAATATTTAGATTACACCTGTAACCCTAAGCGTTATTATGAACTTATTGTCATTAAAAGTTGCTTAAAAAATGGTATAATTATTCTTGGAACTAAAATTGCTTAGAGATAATCAATTAATAAACTATGGAGTATTTTATGGGTTTTGAAATATCAAAGACATATTCACTTTTAACACAGGCTATGAATTATCGTTCCATCAGACAAAAGATGATTGCATCAAATATTGCTAATGTGGACACTCCTTTTTACAAACCTCGTGATATTAGTTTTCAAGATGCACTCATTGCTCAAGAAAATAAGCTTTATAAAAATCCATCAAAACAGTTACAAATGGCTATAACAAATCCTAGAGATTTGAAACCAAAAGATGAGTCTGAAAGTGTAAAGCCTACACTTTTTTTTAGAGATGGGCAAATGGCACGAAATGATGGTAATAGCGTGGATATAGATGTAGAAACAACGGAGATGAGTAAAAACTCCATTATGTTTAATGCGCTTGTTATGGCAAGCAAAAAAGATAGAGCTATTTTTAACAGTGTTATAGATGCTTCATCAAAAGTAAATTAAGGATAAAAAATGAGTAATTTTTTAAGTGGTTTTGACATTAGTGGTTATGGGATGTCTGCCCAACGGGTTCGTGTAAATGTTATCTCTAGCAACATTGCAAATGCACAAACAACTCGAACTGAAGAGGGTGGACCGTATCGTCGTAGAGAAGTGATATTTAAAGCCATAAACTTTAATGATGCTTACAACAAAGCTCTTGGAAAGAGTACACAAAGTGCTAGTTATGAAGATCCTCTCAACGAGGGACAAGAAGGTGAAAAGGTAAATCCTGCTATAATGAGTGTAGAAGTTTCTAAAATTGTAAGAGACGATTCAAAGCCTCTTATGAAATATGAACCAAATAATCCAGATGCAGATGCAAAGGGATATGTTGCTTACCCTAACATTAATCCAGTTATAGAGATGTCTGATTTGGTTGAAGCGACACGCTCTTACCAAGCGAATGTAGCTGCGTTTGAGAGTGCAAAAAATATGGCAAACAGTGCTATTTCACTGTTGCAATAAAGGAAGTTGTAGAGTATGAATAATATAGGCAATATAATAGGTACATCCACAGCCGATTTATTAAAACAAAAAAGTAAAATAGCCACTCCAACGGGTGGTGAGCAATTTGCAAAACATCTTACATCAGCACTCAATGAAGTCAATGATATGCAAAAAGAGAGCGAACATGCAATAGCAGACTTAGCAACAGGTCAAGTCAAAGACTTGCATCAGGCCGCTCTTGCGATTGATAAAGCAGAAACAAGTATGAAACTTATGCTTGAAATTCGCAACAAAGCACTCAATGCATATAAAGAGATTGGCAGAACGCAAGTCTAATCCTTATGCCCAATAACACATCTTCTGATATAATGATTAATCATAACAAAAGTAAAAAAATACTTCTTTTATACGCTCTTATCTTTTTAGCATTTATTATCTTTTTAAGTGTTATGCTTCTTACAGTTTTAAAATCACGGAATATGCCCTCTTTATATGCCATAGAAACTTCTAAAGCCTCGCGAGGTGCAATTATTAGTGCAGATAATTTTCATCTTGCAACGACTAAAAAGCTTTACAAAGCAGTTGTCGATACCCGTTACATTGACCCACAAAAAAAAGAGCTTTTTATTAAACTTTTTCATATCTACTCAAATATAAGCGTCAATAAAATAAGAAAACGGCTCTCTACACGCAGAGGTACAGTAGTGTTAAGTTACAATATCGAAGAAATTCAATCACATTACTTGAAAAAACTTGCTTATGAATTACGCCGTTTTAAAGTTTTTCTTTCTCTTCAAAGCAAAACAACAGGTTTACTTTCTATACATGGTCTTAATATAATCGAAAGTGGAGAGAGTAGAGAATACCCTTATGGAAACCTTCTCACTCCAATTTTAGGATATACGCGTAAAGTCGAGAAGAATGACTTTACCTTCGTAAAGGGGGTAGAAGGACTTGAAAGGAGATGGAATAATGAACTCTCGGGACATCAAAATGGGTATATACGAGGTAAAAGAGATGTTAATAACTACATCATTTTAAACAAAGAGAGTTTTACAAAACCAAAAATAAATGGGCTTAATATCAAACTCACCATTCCTGTAGCATTTCAAATAAGAATAGAAAAAATGCTTAGTAAAATGAAAATAAAACTTCGTGCGAAAGAGGTTATGCTTGCGGTAATGAATTCGAAAACAGGAAGAGTATTAGCCATGGCAAGTTCAAATAGATACTTTCCAAAAGCAATTAAACGCAGTAATTATTCATCACTTAACTGCAATATGATTGACTATAGTTATGAGCCAGGGAGTGTTTTAAAACCCATCACATTTTCGCTTCTTTTAGAGCATAAATTAGTCAATCCTTATGAATTGGTCAATGGACATAATGGAAGATATAAAATAGAGGGAAGAGTCATTACTGATGATTATAGATTTCATTGGATCTCTGCTGAAAATGTCATCGTTTACTCTTCTAATATTGGTATGGCACAACTCTCTCAAAGACTCTCTGGATACCAATTTCACAATGGACTTAAAAAGTTTGGATTTGGTAAGAAATCTACTCCAGATTTAATTTATGAGCATACAGGATATGTCCCTACACAACGACGCCTTAACAATGAAATCTACAAAGCAACTTGTTCATATGGATATGGCATACGAGTAAATCTTATGCAACTTATGCGTGCTTATGATGTTTTTAACAACCATGGAGTAATGGTTTATCCACGAATAGTCGATGCTTTTATAGACGATCGAGGGCATGAGAAAAAACTCGAACAACTCGATACTGTACAAGTTATTCCAAGCGCTGTTGCACAAAGAATGAAAAAGATACTCATTAAAACTGTAAACAAGGGAACAGGAAGAAAAACTATTATAAAAGGCTTACAAATAGGTGGCAAGACAGGAACTGCACATATAGTTGAAAAAGGAAAATATGTCAATAAATATGACACTACATTTATGGGATTTGTCAATGACAAAAAGCACCACTACACAATGGGTGTTGTAGTCATTCAGCCACAAAAAAGTCAATATGCTGCAGAAACTGCCGTTCCTGTCTTTAGAAAAGCAGCTGAAATTATGATAGAGAATGGATACTTAAAGCCAAATATTATCGAGTAATCTTGTCTCTCCTGAAAGTGCCTCAATTAAAATAATAGTGTTTCCAATTTCGACCTGTTTTATAGGTTCAAAATCACGGCTTACAATTGCCACATAACCCACTTCTAAAGGTGTAAGGAGTTGTAAAATTTCACTCTTAATTTCTTCTACGCTTATAACACCCTGACTTACAAGCTTTGCCCCACTGTAAAGTGCTGTAGGAATTTTAAGAGCTTCCTCTCTTTGAGCAGGCGTAAGATAAATATTTCTACTACTTTGTGCTAATCCATCTTTATCTCGCACCGTATCTATAGCTACTATCTCTACACTCATAAAAAGCTGTTTTACCATTAGCGTTATAAGGTGTAACTGTTGGGCATCTTTTTTTCCAAAATAGGCTTTTGTGGGTGAGACAATATTAAGTAGTTTTAGAACAACTGTTAAAACACCACTAAAGTGTCCTGGTCTTGTGTAACCTTCTAAAATATATCCTCTTACATTTGGAGCTTCTACTTTTACTTCATCAGTCGCATATATATCTTGAGCTGATGGAAAAAAAAGTATATCTACTCCTGCTAATTCACAAATAATTTTATCTGCTTCATCTCGTCTTGGATATTTATCTAAATCTTCTCCCTCTAAAAATTGCGTAGGATTAACAAAGATAGAAACAACTAAAAAATCATTCTCTTTTTTAGCATTTTTAATAAGTTCTAAATGTCCTTCATGTAATGCACCCATAGTAGGAACAAAACCAATACTTCCTTTCTGCCCTTTTAATTGCTCTTTTAAGTCGAATGGATTAGAAATAATCTTCATTTTAAGCCTCTATTTTATATAATAAGTTTAACATTATAACAAATATAGGATATTTTATGGATAATTATGAATATACTGAGCTTCTAAAAAATGTATCATTAAAGATGCATAATATAACTGGAGTCGTTGAGCCAGAAAAAATAGAAGCAAGACTCTTAGCGATTAAGACATTGGAAAATACTCAAGATTTTTGGAATGATGCCTCAAATGCAGCAAAGATTCAAAAAGAGAAAACACAACTACAAAGAAAATTAGAAAAATATTCCATAGCAAATTCAGCAGTAGAAGATGCTCAAGAACTTTATGAAATGGCAAAAGAGGAAGAAGATAGTGAATCACTTGAAGCACTCTATGAAGATGCACCAAAATTAGAACAGCAGATACGCGATATGGAGATAGAAGTATTACTCAGTGGTGAGACTGATGCCAATAATGCTATTTTATCTATTCATCCAGGGGCAGGTGGTACAGAGAGTCAAGACTGGGCGCAAATGCTCCTTCGTATGTATAAACGCTGGGCAGAGAGACGAGGATACAAAGTAGAAGTGCTTGATTATCAAGTAGGCGATGAAGCTGGCATAAAAGATGTCTCTATTCTTATTAAGGGAGAGAATGCCTATGGATACCTTAAAGTTGAAAATGGCATCCATCGTTTAGTACGCATTAGCCCTTTTGATTCAAATGCAAAAAGACACACCTCTTTTGCATCGGTTATGGTCTCTCCTGAAATAGATGATGATATAAATATAGAAGTAGAAGATAAAGATATTCGTATTGACACTTATCGCTCTAGTGGTGCGGGTGGTCAACATGTAAACAAAACAGAATCTGCCATACGCATTACGCATATAGCAACAGGCGTCGTCGTACAATGCCAGAATGACAGAAGCCAACATAAGAACAAAGCAACGGCCATGAAAATGTTAAAATCACGCCTCTATGAACTTGAAATGGAAGAGCAAAAAGCAAAAGAAAATGGAGTAGCCAAGAGTGAAATAGGTTGGGGGCACCAAATACGCTCTTATGTAATGCAACCTTACCAGCAGGTAAAAGATACCCGTTCTAATGAAGCATACTCAAATGTATCTGCTATTTTAGATGGAGATATTGACACCATGATAGAGGGTGTATTAATTGCCCAAAATAGACAATAAATCCACTAAAAAAGCTTCTATTTAAAGAGATTTAAGGAGTTCTTCTTTTTGCTCTTTACGAATTTCTCTCTTTCTCTTTTGTACTGCTCTATCAAGTCTATTTTCCAATGCAGTTTGATGTGCTTTATCAAGTGCTCTTAATCTTTTGATTTTTTGTTCTTCTCGCATTTTTTTCGATAAGCGTTTATGTCGCATGGCATCATGTTTGCGTTTAATCGCTGCATTTTCATCTAAATAGGATTGAATTACACCACTGGTATTTATATCATTTGCATGAGCAAAATAATAATCAAGAATCCTCTTTTTATTTACTTTTGTATCTATTAATCCACTATTAATAATTTTGCTAAAGAGAAGAGAATCTCCATTTTGTATAGAATTTTCCAAAGAGGTCCTTGCCATTCTTACATAGTAATCATTCTCTTTCGATAGCTTGCGTAGGGTCTGCAAATATTTTTTTCTTGCTTTAATTGGACTATTTGCATCTAAAGCAAATCCTAATTGTTTCGCCGCATTTACCTTTAATAAATAGCTATTTATATTATCTACAGAGAGATAATAATCACCAATAGTTGTCAATTTTTTAATATTGTTTGCATTGTCATATATTTTATTCCCCAAAGTTGCATAAGGCTTAGGATTAGCCGAAAAAAGAAGTGTTGTGAGAGTAAAAAGTAAAATAAATAATTTAAACATTAGAAGCCTATTGAATTTTTAGTATTATAACAAAATATTTTGATTTTTATGAAGAGAGAGGGATGAAACACTCAAAAGAGTGCTTCAGAAAGAGGTTAATACTAACCGTTACGCTTTTTTTGAATTTCTTCAGATACATTTCTTGGAACTTCTTCATAATGATCAAATTCCATAGCATATGTAGCACGCCCTTGAGTAGCAGAACGAAGGTCAGTTGAATAACCAAACATTTCAGATAATGGAACAAATGCATCTACAATTTTGTTTCCAGCTCTGTCACCCATATTGTTTACTTGACCACGACGACGGTTCAGGTCACCAATAACATCACCCATAAAGTCTTCAGGAACTTCAACTTCCACTTTCATCATTGGTTCAAGAATAGCAGGAGATGCTTTTCTACAAGCTGCTTTGAAACCCATTGATGCAGCAAGTTTAAATGCCATCTCATTTGAATCCACATCATGGTAAGAACCATCATAAAGTGTAATATCAACATCTTCCATAGGATAGCCTGCAAGAACGCCATTTGACATAGCCTCTTCACAACCTTTTTCAACTGCTGGAATATATTCTCTTGGAACAGATCCACCTTTAATGTCATTATGGAAAACAAATCCAGTATCTGGCTCACCTGGTTTTACTTTTAAAAATACATGACCATATTGACCACGACCACCAGACTGTTTTGCATATTTATACTCTTGATCAACTGCATCTTTAATTGATTCTCTGTAAGAAACTTGTGGTGCACCAACTTCAGCTTCAACTTTGAACTCTCGTTTCATACGATCAACAAGAATTTCAAGGTGTAACTCACCCATACCAGAAATAATAGTTTGACCAGTCTCTTCATCAGTATGAACTCTAAATGAAGGATCTTCAGCTGCTAGTTTATTAAGTGCAATACCCATTTTTTCTTGATCGGCTTTTGTTTTTGGCTCAACTGCAACAGAGATAACTGGCTCTGGAAAGTCCATTCTTTCAAGTACAACTTTAGGTTCTCCATTACATAGAGTATCCCCAGTAGTTGTCGCTTTCAAACCAACAACTGCACCAATTTCCCCAGCATAAATCTCTTTCACTTCTTCACGCTTAATCGCATGCATCTTCACAATACGACCAACTCTCTCTCTTTTATCTTTTGTAGAGTTGTGAACGAATGAACCTGCTTCTAATGAACCACGGTAAACACGAATAAAAGTTAAAACACCAACGAATGGGTCAGTCATAATTTTAAATGCAAGTGCAGCAAAATCACCATCATCACTTGATTCAACAGCTACTTCAACTTCTTCATCATCCATTAAAGTACCCATAATTGCAGGTGCTTCAACTGGTGAAGGAAGGTAATCAACAACAGCATCAAGTAAAGTTTGAACACCTTTGTTTTTAAATGCAGTACCTGGAGTCATTGGAACAACTGCCATGCCAATAGTTGCAGATTTAATTGCTGCTTTAATCTCTTCTTGTGAAATCTCTTCACCTTCTAAGAATTTTTCAGCAAAATCATCATTTCCATCTACTTCAGAAAGTGTTTCAAGCATTTTTTCTCTATACTCATCAGAAATTTCTTGAAGTTCAGGACGAATATCTTGGATATGATAGTTAGAACCCATCGCAGCATCTTCATCCCATACAATTTCTTTCATCTGTACTAAGTCAACTACACCTTCAAATTTATCTTCAGCACCAATAGGGAGTTGAAAAGGCATTGGATTACCCTTGAGTCTATCTCTAATTTGACGCTCAACTTCATAAAAATCTGCACCAGTTCTATCCATTTTATTTACAAAAACAATTGATGGAACTTTATAACGATTTCTCTGTCTCCAAACTGTTTCTGATTGTGGTTGTACCCCACCAACAGCACAAAATACTGAAACAGCACCATCAAGTACACGCATAGAACGCTCAACTTCAATAGTAAAGTCAACATGGCCCGGAGTATCAATAATATTGATCTGTTTGCCTTGCCATTCACAAGTTGTTGCAGCAGAAGTAATTGTAATACCACGCTCTTGTTCTTGTTCCATCCAGTCCATAGTAGCAGCACCATCATGAACCTCACCAATTTTGTGTTCAACACCAGTATAGAATAAAATTCTCTCTGTAGTTGTAGTTTTTCCTGCATCAATATGTGCAGCAATACCAATATTTCTTACGTCTTCTAATTTATGTGATCTAGCCATCTTTTCAATGCCCTTTTATGTAGTTATAGAGTTAAACCTCTTTTTTAAAAAGATATTATATTCTTAAAAAAGAGGTTTTTCTTGGTTGAGAACCAGCCAATTACGGCTAGTATAACTCAAGTTTATTACTTTTTGATTACCAACGATAGTGAGCAAATGCTTTATTTGCTTCAGCCATTTTGTAAGTATCTTCTTTCTTCTTAAATGCTGAACCTTTATCAGATGCTGCATCCATGAACTCATTAGCCAATCTCTCAGCCATAGTTCTTTCATTTCTCTTACGAGCTGCATCTACTAACCATCTAATAGCTAGTGATTGCTGACGCACTGGGCGTACTTCTACTGGAACTTGATAAGTAGCACCACCAACACGGCGACTTTTTACCTCAATAATAGGCTTAACATTCTCAATAGCTTCATTAAAAGTTTCTATACCTGATTTTTCACCACGAGAGCTAATGATATCCATTGCACTATAGATGATTTTTTCAGCTGTAGATTTTTTACCATCTAACATGATTTTATTTATAAATTTCGTTAAAATTTTGCTTCCATAAATTGGATCTGGCATTATTTCACGAACGGGAGCTTTTCTTCTTCTCATTTAGAATTTCCTTCTCTTCAATTTGTATTCTTCAAATTTACTCAAACTGACTATACAGCCTGTGTAGCTATTGAATATCTGGCGTTAAACGCCGACACCACCGTCGCTAAAGCGTAAGTGTGTGTAATTACCTTTTAAAAAGGACTATTTTTTAGGCTTTTTAGTTCCATATTTAGAACGAGCAACCATACGATTAGCAACACCAGCAGTATCAAGTGCACCACGGATAATATGGTACTTAACACCAGGTAAATCTTTTACTCTACCCCCACGAACAAGTACAATAGAGTGTTCTTGAAGGTTATGACCTTCACCACCGATATATGAAATAACTTCAAAACCAGAAGTTAATCTAACTTTTGCAACTTTTCTTAAAGCCGAGTTAGGTTTTTTTGGTGTAGTTGTGTAAACACGAGTACAAACACCACGACGCTGTGGGCAAGCATTTAAAGCAGCAGATTTTGATTTTTTCACTACTCTTTTACGCTCTTTACGAATCAATTGATTGATTGTAGGCATACAATTCCTTTTACTTAATTTTTCCAGTAGAATTTAACTCTCATCAAAAGAGAGTTATAGACACGGAATAATACAGAAATTGTATTTAAAGTTAGCTTATTTTAAGAATTTATTAATAATGTAAAATTTTTTGAGTAGAAAATGAAGTACAGCTACGATAGCTGTACTTTTAAGAAAGAGAGAACCTTAGTTTTCTTCATAATCAAAGATAACATCTTTATCTTTGTAAATACCTGTTCCAACTGGAATAGTACGACCAATAATAACATTCTCTTTTAAGTTTTCAAGTGGATCAACTTTAGCAGAAACAGCAGCCTCAGTTAATACTTTTGTAGTATCTTGGAATGAAGCAGCTGAGATAATACTATCTGCTGAAACTGCTGCACGAGTAATACCAACTAAGAATGGTTCAGCAATTGCAGGACGACCACCTAATCTAATAATTTTTTCATTTTCTTGTGCAAATTTAATTTTAGAAATCAAATCACCTTCTATGAATTTCGTATCACCTGATTTTACGATTTTTATCTGGCGTAACATTTGAGTAAAGATAACCTCAATATGTTTATCAGATATATTAACCCCTTGAGAACGATATACTTGTTGTACTTCAGATACAAGATAGTTATAAAGTGCTTTCACGCCCATAATTCTAAGAAGCTCATGTGATGATAAAATACCAGTAGTAAGTCTCTCCCCAGAATGTACAAAGTCACCTGCTGCAACAACTGGTTCATGTGATTTATCAACAAAGTACTCTTTCACAATACCATTTTCAGAGTTGCTCACTACAATTCTTACTTTACCACGAAGCATTTTACCAAAACTAACTGTACCCTCAATTTCAGAAATCAGTGCAGTTGCTTTTGGACGACGACCTTCAAAGAGTTCTGATACACGAGGAAGACCCCCAGTAATATCTGATGATTTTTGTAAGGCTTTAGGTATTTTTGCTAAAATATCTGCAACTTTTACCTCTGCTCCATCTGCAACATATACAGATGATTTCGGCTCAACTACATAACGAAGGAGTTCTCCATCTTCCGTTGCTAAAACAATTGTTGGTTTATATTCACCTGCTATATGATCATTAATCATAAGACGCGTTTTACCAGTAAGTTCATCAAATTGTTCACTAGCAGTTACACCAACAATAATATCTTCAAATGTTACCACACCATTTGATTCAGAAATAATTGGATTTGAGTATGGATCCCACTCAGCAATTACAACAGATTCATCAGATGATGGCTTCGAAATAACAGCATCTCTTTGTACTTTTTCATCATCATTAGCTACAATAACTGAACCACGCGCAATATAATGACGCACTGCTTCACGATTATTTTTATCGACAACGGTTGCAAAGAGACCTTTTTCAACAACTTCATAGCCAGATTTTATACCTTCAAATCTCTCTAAATAGTCCCCTTTAAGTAAGAAATACTTCACAGTACCCTCTTCTTTTGCAAGAAGTTTTTTTGTAACAGGAGCACCATTTTCTACAAGTAATTCTGAAGCATAAGGAATACGACTAGGCACATTCCACGCATCTTTAATTGTCTCAACAATAGAGTCTAAAGCTTCCACTCTTTCACCATTTGCGTGTGGGAAGTAGTATTTACCTTCAACCTGCCCACTGACACCAGCAAGTTCATTTGGTTTTGCTACTTCAAGTTTACGAAGTGAATATCTTACAGTCTCATTACTCTCAGAAGTAATGCTAATAATTACTTCATCATGAATAGTTTGAATTTCAACAATACCAGCAAACGGAGCTTTTAATTTTGGTTCAACAAGTAATACAGCTGCATTTCGTCTATTTGCAACTATATTTTTACCCTCTTTATTCTTATATGTTTTTAGATTGTAATAACGAATAAAACCTTCTTTTTCTGCTATTACTTGTCTCTCTTGTGCAGTTGCACTCGCAGTTCCCCCAACATGGAAGGTACGAAGTGTAAGCTGAGTTCCTGGTTCACCAATTGATTGAGCAGCAATAATACCTACTGCTTCACCAGCTCTTACAATATTTCCCGTAGCAAGATTAACACCATAACAAAGTGCACAAATACCATTTTCACTTTTACAAGTTGTAGGTGTTCTAATAACAGCCGTTTTAATTCCAGCATCTGCAATT
Source organism: Sulfurimonas sp. (assembly GCA_027060825.1). GTDB lineage: Bacteria > Campylobacterota > Campylobacteria > Campylobacterales > Sulfurimonadaceae > Sulfurimonas. The sequence goes on along the minus strand of JALSWC010000221.1, from coordinate 12,741 downwards.
ACTTTTGCACTTACTTCATCAAGAAGAGTACCCTCAGCATAAAGAATCTCATTTGAAATAGGGTCAATAATATCATCTGCAAGCACACGACCAACCAATCTATCTTCTAAAGACTCTATTAAAGTATTTTGATCAGAAATATCACTAATCTCAATACCTTCATGCGTGTGACAATCATGCTCAACAATTTTCACATTTTGTGCAACATCCACAAGTTTACGAGTAAGATACCCAGCATTTGCAGTTTTTAGTGCTGTATCGGCAAGACCTTTACGCGCACCATGCGTTGAAATAAAATACTCAATAATATTAAGACCCTCTTTAAAGTTTGAAGTAATCGGAGTCTCAATAATATCACCATTTGGTTTTGCCATAAGCCCACGCATACCAGCAAGCTGACGAATTTGTGCAGCAGAACCACGAGCACCAGAGTCAGCCATCATATAGATAGAGTTAAAACCATCTTTATCACTTTCAACAAGTTGCATCATCTCTGATGCAAGAGTATTGTTTGTATCTGTCCAAACATCAATGATTTTATTGTATCGTTCTTGCTCAGTTAAAAGACCTGCTTCATACTGTTTTTGAATCTCAATAACTCTCGCTTTACTCTCTGCGATTTTTGCAGCTTTCATATCTGGAACACGAATATCATCAGCTGAGATAGAGACACCGGCTTCAGTTGCATGTTTATAACCAAGATTTTTCAAGCGATCTAAAAATGATGCAGTAACACCAACTCCACCAACTTTTTGAACATAATCAACCATAGCATTAATGGCTTTTTTCTTCATATTTTTATTCCATAATTCAATAGGAACAAATTCTGGTAAAATAGCTTTAATAAGCATACGCCCAGCAGTGGTATGAATAATACGACCATCGACACGCGTTCTTACTTTTGCATGAATATCAAGTGCTTTATGCTCTAATGCAATACGGATTTCATCAACATTTGCAAAAAGTTTATTACTCCCTTTTACACCATTTTTTTCTAAAGAAATATAGTAAAGACCAAGTACCATATCTTGTGATGGTGTTGCTATTGCTTTACCAGATGCTGGAAGCAAAATATTCATAGATGCAAGCATTAATACTTTTGCTTCTGCAATTGCTTCTGATGAAAGTGGTACATGAACAGCCATTTGATCCCCATCAAAATCGGCATTAAATGCAGCACATGCTAATGGATGCAATTGAATTGCTTTACCATCAATAAGTTTTGGATGAAACGCTTGAATAGAGAGTTTGTGAAGTGAAGGTGCACGGTTAAGCATAATAGGATAACCATCAACAATCTCATCCAAACACTCCCATACTTCATTTGTCTGTGCTTCTATCATTTTTTTCGCAGCTTTTACTGTTGTCGCATACCCTTTATCTTCAAGTTTAGCAATTAAATGTGGTTTAAAAAGCTCAAGAGCCATTTTTTTAGGCAATCCACACTCATCCATTTTTAAAGATGGTCCAACAACAATTACAGAACGCCCAGAAAAGTCAACACGCTTCCCAAGTAAGTTTTGACGGAAACGCCCTTGCTTTCCTTTAATAACTTCACTTAAAGATTTTAAAGGGCGTTTATTTGCACCTTTCACTGCGTTTGCACGACGACCATTATCAAAAAGAGCATCAACAGATTCTTGCAACATACGCTTTTCATTACGAACAATAATCTCAGGAGCTTCAAGTTCTACAAGTCTTTTTAAACGCTGGTTACGGTTAATAACACGACGATATAAATCATTGACATCAGAAACAGCAAATTTACCACCATCAAGTGATACAAGTGGGCGTAAATCTGGTGGAAGAACTGGCAGTACAGTAAGCATCATCCAAGCAGGATTATTACCACTATTTAAAAATGATTCAATAACTTTCAGTCTCTTATTAATTGTCTTTTTCTTCGCTTCAGATTTTGTCTCGCCAATTTGCTCTTTAAGATTTGTAAAGAGATCCACAAGATCGATAGAGTCTAGTAAATCACGAATAACTTCCCCACCCATACGAGCTTGAAAGCCAAGTTCACCAAATCTTTGCACAAGTGTACGGTACTGTTCTTCATTTAAAACATCATATTGTAAAACTGGAGTTTTCGCTTCAGCATCATAATATGCCTCTCCACCACTCTCAACAATATATGCTTCATAATAGAGTACACGCTCAAGGTCTTTCATCTTAATACCAAGAAGTGTACCAATACGAGATGGCAGTGAACTAACATACCAGATATGCGCTACAGGAGTTACAAGTTCAATATGACCCATACGAGTACGACGCACTTTTGTAGATGTTACTTCAACACCACATTTTTCACAAACAACACCCTTGTAACGCATCTTTTTGTATTTACCACAAAGACACTCATAGTCTCTTACAGGTCCAAAAATTTTCGCACAAAAGAGTCCATCTCGTTCAGGTTTAAGTGTACGGTAGTTAATAGTCTCAGGTTTTTTTACTTCACCATGAGACCATGACATTACCTTTTCAGGAGATGCAAGGCGAAATTGCAACTCTTTAATATCTGTCGGTCTGCTCTCTTCTGTTACTTCTACTGGTACTAATTTACTCATCGTCTTCCACCTCGTCCATAATCTCTACATCAAGAGCAAGTGCTTGTAGCTCTTTTGTTAAAACAAATAATGTTTCAGGAATACCTGAAGCTGGTACTAATTCACCTTTTGTAAGTGCTTTATATGCACGCACACGCCCATCAACATCATCAGATTTAATTGTCAACATCTCTTTAAGAACGGCTGATGCACCATATGCTTCAAGTGCCCAGACTTCCATTTCACCAAATCTTTGACCACCAAAGAGTGCTTTACCACCAACTGGTTGTTGTGTAACAAGAGAGTAAGGTCCAGTTGAACGAGCATGAATTTTTTCATCAACCAAGTGATGCAATTTAAGTACATACATATACCCAACATTCACTCTCTCTTTCATCATCTCACCAGTTTTACCATCATAAAGTGGCACTTTACCATCAACATCCATTTTAGCAAGTGCATACAGTTTCTCAAACTCACCTGCATTGACACCTTCAAAAATAGGAGTTGCAAAACGAACTCCACCTTTTGCCCAGTCTCTTGCATATTTTAAGAACTCATCATCACTCATAGCACCGAGTGTTTCAGTTGCATGCATAAGTCCTGCAACATCTGCAATTTCAATCATTTTAGCACGCATATTTTCTATAAAGTCAGCCTGTTTTTTATCAAACTCTTCTTGAATTTGATTTCCAAGTTCACGACCTGCCATACCAAGGTGCATCTCTAATATCTGCCCAATATTCATACGAGAAGGCACCCCAAGTGGATTTAGACATACATCAACTGAACGACCATCTTCCATATATGGCATATCAACTTCAGGAACAATAATAGAAACAATACCTTTATTTCCATGACGCCCTGCCATTTTATCACCAACTTTTAGTTGACGCTTCGTAGCAATGTAAATTTTTACATATTTTACAACACCATTTGGAAGTACATCATCTTTTTCAAGAATATTTAACTTCTCTTCATGTTCATCTCTAAAAACTCTTTTTTGTTTTTGAAAATGGTTTTTCGTCTTATTATACTCATCTTGAATCTCTTGAGAAAATGATTTAACAATAGCATTCATAGCAAAACGATTTACCTCTGATAAATCATCACCATTAATCATATCTCCAGCTTTATACTCTATACCAGCTATAGTAATATCACTTCTTAAAGATTCACGAGTAAGAAGTTTTGTTACTCGTAACATCTCTTCTTTATCAATCATGATAAGTCTATCATAATGCTCACGCTCTAAGTAATCTCGTTCTTCTTTTTCTATCTCTAGTGTACGGGGATCTTTGTCATACCCTTTTTTCGTAAAGACTTTAATATCAACTACAACACCTTCCATAGATGGCGCACAGTAGAGAGATTTATTAATAACATGACCCGCTTTTTCTCCAAAAATTGCACGCAAAAGACGCTCTTCTGGAGTAGGCTTTACCTCACCCTTAGGAGAAACTTTACCAACTAAAATCATCCCGCCTTTCACATGCGTACCAATTTTAACAATTCCAGATTCATCTAAGTGAGCAAGCTCTTCATCACGAACATTTGGAATATCACGAGTAATCTCTTCTACACCATGTTTGAGTTCACGAGCTTCAACCTCTTTTTCATAAATATGTACAGAAGTAAAAGCATCTTGACGGATAAGACGCTGTGAAATAACAATTGCATCCTCAAAGTTATACCCATTCCATGGCATAAATGCAACCATCGCATTGACACCAAGAGCCAACTCACCCTGATCCATATTTGGACCATCAGCAATAATTTGTCCTTTTACAACTTTTTGCCCAACTTGAACAATAGGTTTTTGCGTAAATGATGTATTTTGATTGGTTCTTAGATTTTTTTGTAAAGGATAGTAATCTATAAAGATTTCACCATCTTCTTCACCCATCACATAAACATGTTTCGCATCTACTTTTTCAATTTTTCCAGCGCGTTTTGCTTTTACACACTCCCATGCATCACGAGCAACAAGTTTTTCAACACCAGTCCCAACCATTGGTGCTTTTACACGCAATAATGGTACTGCTTGGCGTTGCATATTTGATCCCATAAGTGCACGGTTGGCATCATCATGTTCAAGGAATGGAATAAGTGATGCAGCAACACCAATAACCATTTGAGATGAAAGGTCAGCATATTCACACTCTTTTGGATCACGAAGTAAAATCTCTCCATCTTGTCTTACAGCAATAAGATCTTCAATAAATTGCCCATTCTCATCTAATTTATTAGATGCAGCAGCAATTTTTTTACCCTCTTCTTGTGTAGCAGTGAGATAAACTACTTCATGAGTTACTTGACCATCTTTCATCACTTTATAAGGTGCTTCAATAAATCCATGTTCATTTACTTTTGAGTACATTGCAAGTGTATTAATAAGACCAATGTTTTGACCCTCTGGAGTCTCAACTGGACAGATACGACCATAATGAGTAGGATGAACATCACGCACTTCAAATCCAGCTCTCTCTTTAACAAGACCACCCTCACCTAGTGCTGAAAGACGACGCTTATGTGTAATTTCAGAAAGTGGATTTGTTTGATCCATAAATTGTGAAAGTTGTCCACCTGAGAAAAATTCCATAATAGTACTTGTAATCATTTTTGAATTAATCAAATCATGTGGCATAAGCTCGTTCATAGGTCCACTGAGTGAAGAAAGTTTATCACGAATAGCTTTTTGCATTTTGACAAGACCATTATGTAACTCATTTCCTAGAAGCTCACCAATAGAACGGATTCTTCTATTACCTAGGTGATCTCTATCATCTAAATGACCCAAACCATTTCTAACTTTAATAACATATTTTACAGATTGAATAATATCTTCATGCGTTAAAACAGTAATATATTCAGGAATATTCATTCCAAGTTTATGATTCATTTTCATACGACCAACTTGTGTCAAGTCATATCTTTCAGGATCAAAGAAAAGTTGATTTACAAATATTTTTGCAGCCTCTTTTGTTACAGGTTCACCAGGACGCATTACTTTATAAATACGAATTGCAGCTAAATCATTTTCATCTTCTATCTCTTCGGTCTGTTTTAGAAGTTTGAGTGAATCAGCATCAGCATTAAATGCATTGATTACAGAGTTATCCACACCATCAGCTAAATCATTTGCAATTTTAAATTCACTTACACCAAGTTCTGCCATTTTTTTCAATTTTGTCTCATCAATATGAGTCATTGTATCAAAAAGAACTTCACCAGTTTCAGGGTCAATAATAGGCTCTGCCAAATATCTCTCAAGAAGCACTTCTAAAGGATACTGAACTTCTTTAAGTCCATCATCAATAAATTTTTGTGCTTTTTTACTTGAAAGTCTTTTTGCAGCATTAACAAGAACTTTTCCATCTAAATCGACTATGTCATATGACAAACGGGCACTATAATCTTTTGGATTAAAATCCATAACAAACTGGTTATCACCAATTTTAATTGTTTGAATAGGGTAAAAAAGTTTTAAAATATCTTGCTTAGAATAACCTAACGCACGAAACATAATAGTTACAGGTACCTTACGGCGTTTATTAATTCTCATATAAAGAATATCTTTAGGATCATACTCGAAATATAACCATGAACCACGGTCTGGAATTATTTGTCCAGTATAAATAAGCTTATTACCTGCTGTAGTTGATTCCTCTTCTTTAAAGATAACACCAGGGGAACGATGCAGTTGATTTACAACAACTCTTTCAACACCATTAATAATGAAAGAAGTTCTTTCTGTCATTAGTGGAATATCACGAACAAAGATGCTCTGTTCTTTGATATCTTTTACCCCTAGTTTCTCTTTTGTATTTTCATCTCTATCCCATAAAACAAGACGAGTTTTCATTCTAAGACTTACTGCATAAGTAAGCCCTCTCTCCATACATTCACGCACAGTGTATTTAGGGTTAGTTACTTCACTATCAATGTATTCAATAGTAAGTCTATTTTGTGCATCATGAATAGGAAATGCTGATTGAAAAACTTTTTCAATACCACTAGCACTTCTATCTTTTGCATCTAACATTAAAAATGTATTGTATGAGTTTTGTTGGAGTTGGAGTAAATTTGGTACTTCAATTTCTTGAGGAGTTTTAGAGAAGTCTACACGAAGACGGTTTCCGGAATATAAAGTGTTTAACATAGGCTACCTCGATAAGTTTGTTAATTAAGGCTAAACTTGAGTATTTAGCAGATCGTATCTAGACGTCTCTAGATAGATTGAGTACTCTTGTGTATCAAGAGATTTTTTTATAGTGCTTATAAACGACATAAGGGCACTTTAGCCAAAAGAATAAATCTCTTCGCTAAAGCGCCCAATTTGCAAGCAGACATAGGAAAATAAATTTTCCTATGATAAGGGTTTTAAAAAATCCTTATTTAACTTCTACAACAGCACCAGCTTCTTCTAAAGCAGTTTTTGCTTCTTCAGCACTGTCTTTATCTACGCCCTCTTTGATTGTAGATGGAAGTGATTCACATGCTTCTTTTGCTTCTTTAAGTCCAAGACCAGTAAGCGCACGAACAGCTTTAATAACACCAATTTTTTTCGCACCAACATCAGTTAAAACAACATTGAATTCAGTTTGCTCAGCAGCAGCTTCACCAGCTACAGCTCCACCAGCTACAGCAACAGGTTGTGCAGATACACCAAATTTTTCTTCAAATTCTTTTACAAGCTCAGAAAGCTCAAGAACAGATAAACCAGAAATAAATTCTAATACGTCTTCTTTAGTTACAGCCATTTAAGACTCCTTATGTTTTTTATATTTTTTCTTAATTAAAGAAGCTTATGCTTCCTCTTCTTCTTTCTTTTGACGAAGTGCGTCGATTCCAACAGCCATATTTGTGATTGGAGCCATCCAAGTAGCAGCAAGCATACCAAGAAGTTCTTCACGACCAGGAAGTTTAGCAAACGCTTCAATTTTAGCTATGTCTGCAGGTTCTTTATCTAAATAACCAGCTTTAATAACAAATTGTTCATTATCTTTAGCAAAATCAGCAGCAATTTTAGCAGCACTGATGACATCATCAGACCAAACAAAAATGTTTGTATCTTTGATTTCTACACCAGACATACCAGCATTGTTTAATGCGATTGTTGCTAAAGTATTTTTTACAACCTGAACACTTGTGTCTTTCGCGCGAGCAGCTTTTCTTAACACCTCTAATTTGCTAACTGTAAGACCTTTATAGTCACAGATCACTACAGCAGTAGTATCAGCAAATGCAGTTGTTAAGTCAGCGATTACTTCAGCTTTTTTTGACTTTAACATATAGTTCTCCTTTCTCAGACATAACTTCAAGAGGGGCGGGAAAGGCCGATTAAGCTTACTACCAACACGGTAGAAACCCCCATCTATCTTTAGTCCAAGTAATTCAGATTTCCAGAAGTATGAAAATCTTTACTTTAAAATAAAATTATTTCAAAATAAAGATTTAGATATAAAATAACCTACCCAAAAAGGGTATAAGGCTATTTAATGTCTGCTAGTGCAATTACATCAAGTTTAACAGCAGGACTCATAGTTAAACTAAGAGCAGCATTTTGAATGTAACGACCTTTTGCAGAAGCTGGTTTTTGTTTATTAATAGCAACTAAGAAAGTAGTTAAATTTTCTTCAATTTGTTTTGCATCAAAACTTACTTTACCAATACCAGCGTGAATGTTACCTTTTTTATCAACTCTAAAGTTAACTTGACCACCTTTAACATTGTTAACAGCAGTAGCAACATCTGGTGTAACTGTACCAGTTTTAGGGTTAGGCATTAAACCTTTTGGTCCTAAAATACGACCAATTTGTCCAACAAGTCCCATACAATCAGGTGCAGCAACAACAACATCAAAGTTAAAAATTCCTTCTTTGATTTGTGCAACTAAATCATCAGTACCAACAATGTCAGCACCAGCAGCTTTTGCTTCATCAGCTTTAGCTCCTTTTGCAAACACGGCAACACGAACTGTTTTACCAGTTCCATGAGGAAGAACAACAGCACCACGAACCATTTGGTCTGCGTGACGAGGATCTACATTTAAATTCATAGCAATTTCAACAGTTTCGTCAAATTTTGCACTTTTTAAATCTTTTATAGTTACAGAAGCTTCTTCAACTCCATAAGATTTAGTATTATCAATTTTTTCTAATAATTGTTTATATCTTTTGCTCATTACAAATTCTCCATTAATAATTCTGCCACAAAGTTTTAAATCACTGTGGTCGATGATTTTAAAAATTATTCTTTAATTTCTATACCCATTGAACGAGCAGAACCAGCTAAAGTATTAGCAGCCATCTCTTTATCATCAGTATTCAAATCTTCAATTTTAGCTTCAACAACTTCCATTAATTGAGCACGAGTGATTGATCCAACTTTGTTTTTAAGAGGATTATCTGTACCTTTTTTAAGTCCAGCCGCTTTCATTAACAATGCAGATGCAGGTGGTTGTTTCGTAATAAAAGAAAAACTTCTATCATTATAAACAGTAATTACAACAGGAACTTTAAATCCCATTTTATCTTTAGTTTTTTCATTAAACGCTTTACAGAATTCCATGATATTAACACCGCGTTGTCCTAGTGCTGGTCCAACTGGTGGAGCGGGGTTTGCTTTACCAGCTTCAATTTGTAGCTTGATATAATCCATGACTTTTTTTGCCATTATCTTTCCTTTTTATGAATTTAAATTATTTTTTCGACTTGGGTATAAGAGATATCAACAGGTGTTGCTCTTCCAAAAATCGAAACATTAAGTTTTAAAGTACCATGTTCTAAATCGTACTCATCTACAGTTGCAGTAAAGTTTGCAAATGGTCCATCAATAATGCGTACTGTTTCACCATTATCAAAATATACTTTTGGTTTTGGTGCCGCACGATTATTTACACGATCAAGTATTACATTAATATCATGTTCACTTAAAGGTGTTGGGACATTCCCCTCACCAATAAAACCAGAAACTTTAGGAACTGATTGAATCAGATGTTGAATTTCCGTATTTAAGTCTATCCTTGCAAATACATATCCAGAATAGAGAGAACGCTCACTTACTTTTTTCTTCCCATCTTTTACTTCAATAACATCTTCAGTCGGAACAATTACATCTGTAATATGATCTTGAAGTCCAAATTCCTCAATCATATTAAAGATTGTATCTCTTACAACTCTGTCATTTCCATAGGTTTGAATAGAGTACCATTGATGTGCCATTATTTACTCCTTAACCTAAAATTACTGACATAATTGACGACATAAGTAAATCAACTAATGCTAAAAATGCAGCTACTGCAGAAACAACAATTACTACAGCAATATAAGCTTGTTTTACTTGACCTTTCGTTGGAAAGATTACCTTGCTTAATTCCAATCTAGCATTACGAATATGTTTACTTAAATCCATCTAATTTTTCCATATATTAATATATCATTTCTTATAAATAAAGCAAAATTGCTTCACTAATAACAAATGAGTGGCAGGCGTAGAGAGACTCGAACTCCCAACACCCGGATTTGGAATCCGGTGCTCTACCATTGGAGCTATACGCCTAAGTGGAGAGAAACTGTTATTACAGTTTCATCTCTTTGTGATTTGTGTGCTCTTTACACCATTTACAGTATTTTCGTACTGAAAACTTCTCAGTGTGAGTCTTTTTATTTTTAGTTGTGTGATAATTTCGTCTTGTACATTTCTCACAACCTAAGTGAATTGCTTCTCTCATATTTTAAAACCTTTAAAAGATTAAATAAATCGCAAAAGCGACTTATTTAATGATCTCTGCAACAACACCAGCACCAACAGTTCTACCACCCTCACGGATAGCAAAATTAGTACCTTTTTCCATTGCAATTGGATGAATTAATTCAGCAGTAATACTTACATTGTCACCTGGCATAACCATTTCAGTACCTTCTGGTAAAGTGATTGCACCTGTAACATCTGTTGTACGAACATAGAATTGTGGACGGTAACCATTAAAGAATGGAGTATGACGACCACCTTCATCTTTACTTAGAACATAAATTTCTGCAGTAAATGTTGTATGAGGAGTAATTGAACCTGGTTTACATAGTACTTGACCACGCTCAACATCATCTTTACCTATACCACGGATAAGAACACCACAGTTATCACCTGCAACACCTTCATCCATCTCTTTACGGAACATTTCAACACCAGTTACAGTAGTTGTTTGAGTATCTTTAACACCTACGATTTCAACTGTATCACCAATTTTAACTGTACCACGCTCAATACGACCTGTTACAACAGTACCACGCCCAGAAATTGAGAATACATCTTCAACTGGCATTAAGAAATCTTTATCAGTTTCACGCTCTGGTTCAGGAATCCACTCATCAACAGTATCCATAAGTGCAACAATTTTATCTGACCACTCACCAAGAGTACCAGTTTTAGCTTCTTCAAGTGCTTTTAGTGCAGAACCTGCAGTAATAGGAGTGTCATCACCTGGGAAATCATACATATCTAAAAGTTCACGAATTTCCATCTCTACTAGTTCAAGTAGTTCTTCATCGTCAACCATATCTTCTTTGTTCATGAAAACAACGATATAAGGAACACCTACTTGCTTAGAAAGAAGAATATGCTCACGAGTTTGTGGCATCGGGCCATCCGCTGCAGAAACAACAAGAATAGCACCATCCATTTGTGCAGCACCAGTAATCATGTTCTTAACATAATCCGCGTGACCTGGGCAGTCAACATGTGCATAGTGGCGTTTATCAGTTTCGTACTCAACATGTGAAGTAGCGATAGTAATACCACGCTCTCTCTCTTCAGGAGCATTATCGATTGCATCGTAATCCATAAATTTTGCATCATTTTTAACTGCAAGTACTGCAGTAATTGCTGCTGTTAGTGTAGTTTTACCGTGGTCAACATGTCCAATAGTACCAATGTTAACATGCGGTTTATTACGTTCAAATTTTTCTTTTGCCATAGTGTCCTCCGACTTTAATTGTGAATTGAAATGGAATTATACCCAAAAATCATTCAATTATTTCTTAAATTTATTATATTATAGTTTATTATGGAGCTTATGATGGGAATCGGACCCACGACCTCTTCCTTACCAAGGAAGTGCTCTACCACTGAGCCACATAAGCACAGTAAAACAAATATAAGAAATCATTGCATGACTCTTTTTTTATACCAATAATATTAGTGTGATTAGATGCCATAAATAATATTTAAAAATATACTTATAGTTATATGAAGTAAGTAGAAATTATACTTCAGCTTCCAGAAGTTTTGTTCAATGGAGCGGGTGAAGGGATTCGAACCCTCGACAGCCTGCTTGGAAGGCAGGAACTCTAGCCACTGAGTTACACCCGCGTGTCATTGGTGGTGGTGGGAAGAGGAGTCGAACCTCTGAACCCATAGGGAGCAGATTTACAGTCTGCCGTCGTTGGCCACTTGACTATCCCACCACTTGATACATTTTAAAAATGTCTTTTCTGGTCTAACACTGTTTCTAATATTCAAAATTCAATGGTGCCGACACGAGGATTTGAACCCCGGGCCTGCTGATTACAAATCAGCTGCTCTAGCCAACTGAGCTATGTCGGCATCGAATTTGAGCCAGAATTATAGTGCAAAACAAATTCAATGTCAAGGGTTTTTAGAAAAAATATGAAATTTCTTTCAAATTTCTCATTTTCAATGCTTTATAAGCCTGCATCAAGGCTTTTCTATCTATAAAGTAGTTATAATTCTCCTAGATTTTATAAAGGATATATATGTTAAAAATCCTCTTTTCTCCATCTGAAGGAAAAAATAGTGGTGGAAATTCTACTAAAAAAGATATATTTGGAGCACTTCATGCTAGAGATGAAATACTCCATACTTATAATGACATTGTACTTTCACAAGATGAAGAGGCAATAAAGAAACTCTTTGGCTTTAAAAAATTTAGCGAATGTGAGCCTTATATCTGCGATATATTCAATTCTCCTCTTATGCCTGCTATTGAGCGCTATCAAGGTGTAGCTTATAATTATCTAAACTACAAAGAGCTTGATGCTGACACACAAAAGTTTTTAAAAGAAAATACACTTATTTTTTCAAATCTTTATGGACCACTCTTAGGAGGCGATACAATTGCAAACTATAAGATGAAGCAAAACAATACGATAGGAAATATTGCACCAGAAAA
>JALSWC010000220.1 GCA_027060825.1 Sulfurimonas sp. | reverse complement strand
TTGCATCTATATTTTCAGCAAAGTCTGCACGGATTGTACCAGCTTCAGCTTCTTTAGGGTTTGTTGCACCCATTAAATCACGATTTTTTTGCATTGCGTTTTCGCCTTCTAAAACTGTAACAACAACCGGACCACTGATCATAAAATCAACTAAATCATTGAAGAAAGGTCTCTCAGCATGAACTGCGTAAAATGCCTCTGCATCTGCACGAGATAATTGAAGTTTTTTAGTCACAGCGATACGAAGACCATTGCTTTCAAAACGGTCTAAAATTTTGCCTATAACACCTTTTGCAACTGCATCTGGCTTGATTATTGATAGTGTTCTTTCCATCAAATCTCCTCTGAAAATATAAAATTAGAGTGGAATTATACCTGAAAAAAAATTGTTTTTAGTTTAAATAAGAAAATTGAGTTGATTTTAACGCGTTTGAAGTTTAAAAAAAGAGTTGTAAAGTACCAAATAGGCACTTTACAAAATAAAGAATATTACTATTCTACCACTGGTTCGTGATTTGAGCGTTGCTCATCAGTAATATCTTCACGATGCTCTGGAGAATCACCAATAGCATCCCAAGTAATACAACCCTCAGTTGGACATGCAGTTGCACATGCTGGTTCATCATGATGACCAACACACTCTACACATTTATCACCATACACATAGTAAATCTCTTCACCTGTTGGATTATCATCTTCATCTACAATTGCTTCTACTGGACATTCGTCTATACAAGCACCACAATTAATACAAGTATCACCAATAATTACTGCCATTATCTTCTCCTAATTTTTTATCAAGGTAACTATACACTTTAGAATTTTAAATATAGCTAAAAACTCTAAATATATCTAAAATATGTAGCTTTTCGTTACATATTTTTCTAAAATTAAAGACCTAAATAACTTTTAATTTCATCAACTCTATCTGTTTTTTCCCAACTAAAGCCATCTTCTTCTCGTCCGAAGTGTCCATACGCTGCCGTTTTTCTATATATTGGTTTCAATAAATCAAGTGATTTAATTATTCCAGCAGGAGAGAGGTCAAAAAGTTCTTTAATACAACTCTCTATCTTATCTTCTGAAACTTTTCCTGTACCATGCGTATCTACCATAATAGAAACAGGTTGCACAACACCAATAGCATACGCTACTTGGATAGTTGCTCTATCACATGCCCCAGAAGCTACAAGATTTTTTGCTACCCATCTTGCTGCATACGCTGCACTTCTATCAACCTTGGTCGGGTCTTTTCCTGAAAATGCTCCACCACCATGAGGACAACTTCCACCATAAGTATCAACAATTATCTTACGCCCAGTAAGCCCTGCATCACCTTGTGGTCCACCTATTACAAATTTTCCAGTCGGATTAATATGAAATACAGTCTCTTCACTTAACATATCGGCAGGAATAACCTCTTTAATGACCTCTTTAATCATATCTTCACAAATTAATTCTTGTGAAATCCCTTCATGATGTTGCGTAGAGATAACAACCGTTTCAACAGATACAGGCTTATCATCAATATATTTTACACTAATTTGTGCCTTACCATCAGGACGCAGATAAGGCACTATACCCTCTTTACGAACATAGGCTAGTCGTTGTGTTAAACGGTGTGCTAAGTGAATAGGAAGTGGCATCAAAACATCTGTTTCACGACAAGCGTAACCAAACATCAAACCTTGATCACCCGCACCTGTCTCTCCACCTGCTTGGTCAACTCCTTGATTAATATCAGGAGACTGCTCCCCTATTCCATTTAAAACTGCTGCAGAACGGTAATCAAATCCATAAGTTGCATCAGTATATCCAATACTTTGAATAACTTCTCTTGCAATCTCTTGCATTGGCGCATACGCCGTAGTCTTCAGTTCGCCTGCAATTACACAAAAACCATTAGATACGAGAGTTTCACACGCTACTCTCGCATTTTTATCATTTTCAATAATATAATCCAGAACTGCATCACTAATTTGATCTGCCATCTTATCAGGATGCCCTTCTGTTACAGACTCTGAAGTAAATATATACTCTTTTGTCATCGATTTTCCTTATTGAAGTATAGAGTCTAGCTCCATAAATCAAGTGAATTATATCTAAAAAGATGAAAAATTTCTTTAACATAAAAGAGTTCTTCTTTGTGTTCAGAACTTTGTTAAGATACTTTAGATAAAATTGTCTTATAAATTCAATATACAAGGACATATATATGTTAGTAACAAACCCAGCTCCAGATTTTACAGCTACTGCAGTTTTAGCAGACGGATCAATCGTTGAAGATTTTAAATTAAGTGAAAATTTCGGTGAAAAAGGTACAGTTGTATTCTTTTACCCATTAGATTTTACTTTTGTTTGCCCATCAGAAATTATTGCATTTTCACACAGACATGACGAGTTTCAAAGCCGTGGTGTAAATGTTGTAGGTATCTCTGTAGATTCACAATTTTCACACTTTGCATGGAGAGAAACTCCAGTTGAAAAAGGTGGTATTGGACGCATTAACTTCCCATTAGTTGCAGACCTTACAAAAAACATCGCTCGTGATTATGATGTACTGTTAAATGATGCTGTTGCACTTCGTGGTTCATTTTTAATTGACAACAATGGAATTGTTCGTCATGCAGTTGTAAATGACCTTCCACTTGGAAGAAATGTTGATGAAATGCTAAGAATGATTGATGCACAACAATTTACTGATGAGTTTGGTGAAGTATGTGCTGCTGGTTGGCAAAAAGGTGATGAAGGTATGAAAGCAAGCACTGAAGGTGTTGCTGAGTATCTTGCAAAACACGAAGCAGAGTTATAAGAGACTCTTTTTTATAGACAGAGATCTATTCTCTGTCTAATTTATTCAAAGCTTCTTTACTCGTTAGTATAGATTTTTGTTCTATACCCACTATGAAGTTGGTGTTACATTCCTGTAAACACCAAATTTAACCACTCTTTATTTATATTTGTTCCTCATCCTTATTTTTATTCTCTTTTATAAAACTCATAAAAAAGACTAAAAATATTCCAAGTATCATACTTGTTACAAAAGAGACAACTAAAATCAAGCCTCTTTTTGGCTTTGCTTTATTTTTAATGTACGCCGCGTATGGAGCAGTTAATAAATCACACTTATAGTACTCTTTAGACTGCATCATTACCTTCTCTTTTAGTATTTGACTAATCATTTGAGAAAGGCTTTGACGAAGTTCAAAAGCTTCTACTTTAGAAATCTCTTCTTGAAAATATTTCAATCTCTTATTAATATTTTTTAAATTATTTTGTACAAGATAGGCACTCGCATCTTTTAAAAACATATTTACCACTTTAGGAGCATAGGTTCTATCAGGATCTGTATAGCTTATAGTAATAAGCCCAGATTTTTTATCTGACGAGATAGATAAAGCGCCTTTAACTCTTTTTACTGTATTGAAAACAAGCGTACTTTTATCTTTAACTTCTTTTTTTCCTTTTGAATGGAGTAAATCGTACAAGCCTCTAAATCCAAAAGCAAAAACATAATTTTTATCTGCATCAT
>JALSWC010000219.1 GCA_027060825.1 Sulfurimonas sp. | reverse complement strand
TAGACCAAGCAAAAGAGCTTGGTGTTGAGGCTATTGACTTAGTGTGTGTGAATCTTTATCCTTTTAAAGAGACCATTGAAAAAACTGATGATTTTGATGAGATTATAGAAAATATTGACATTGGTGGGCCTGCTATGGTTCGCTCTGCTGCAAAAAACTTTGATGCAGTGCTTATTGTAACAAATGTAGAAGATTATACTGTTGTAATTGATGCGATAGAAAATGAGAAAAATACAAAAGATTTTCGTCGTGGATTTATGGTAAAAGCGTATGAGCATACTGCAGCGTATGATAGTATGATAGCAAATTACATGAATGAGCGTTTTAACGAGGGCTTTGGTGAAAAACAGTTTATTGTTGGAAATAAAGTAATGAATACTCGTTATGGCGAAAATCCACATCAAAATGGTGCTTTGTATGAATTTGACAAACATTTTTCAAATAACTTCAAAACACTTAAGGGTGAAGCAAGTTTTAACAACCTCAATGACCTAAATGGTGCGGTTAAAATAGCTTCTGCGTTTGGAGATGAGAATGCCGTTTGTATCTCAAAACATGGAAATCCTTGTGGTTTTGCAATTCGCGATAATTTGCTTGATGCTTATGTAGAAGCACTAAAATGTGATCCGGTCTCTGCGTTTGGTGGTGTTGTTGCAGTAAATGGTACGGTTGATAAAGCAATGGCTCAAAAGATGAATGAGATCTTCATTGAAGTCATCATCGCTGGTCGTATTACCCAAGAGGCTCAAGAAGTATTTGCTAATAAAAAACGCATTAAGCTTTTTGAAATGGGTAGTGATAAACTTGTTCTTGCAAATGATAAAAAAGACTTCAAACATATTGATGGTGGATTTATTTTCCAAGATGCTGATAAAGTAAAAGATGATGAAGTAAAAAATGCGAAACTTGTTTCTAAAAATTCTGCTTCAGCTGAGGAGATGAAAGACCTTGAAATCGCATACAAAGTAGCTTCACTTACAAAATCTAACTGTGTGGTCTATGTTAAAAATGCAGCGATGGTCGCTGTTGGTATGGGAATGACAAGTCGTGTTGATGCTGCACAGTGTGCACTCAAAAAGGCAAAAGATATGGGACTTGATGTAAGTGGTTGTGCTCTTGCTTCTGAAGCGTTTTTTCCATTCCGTGACTCAATTGATGCAGCAGCTGAAGCTGGTGTGAAAAATGTCATTGAGCCTGGTGGTTCAATTCGTGATGGAGAGATTATAGAGGCTGCCAATGAGTTTGATATGAGTCTTTATTTCTCAGAAATTCGCCACTTCCTACACTAAAATAAAAATAGCAACGTACTTTGAGCGTTGCTACGTTCGTCACGTACATGGGTACGCTTCCTCTCTATGCGCCTTGAAATTACATTACTCTTTTTATTTTAGATTGTGCATCTAATTTTTTTTACATAATTAAAAAATAGAGTATGTAGCCTGCTATAAATGCAGCGTATCCATACGCTATAAATTGCAATATAAATGATTTTGTATTTTTTGAATCATTGTGAGAAATATAAATTTTATAGGTAATGAGATTTGCCATGGCAGCAATGATACTTCCAAAACCTCCTACATTTGTTCCCCAAAGTAGTGCTTCGTATTGTGATGTAAATTTGTTTAGTATAAGTGTTGTCGGAACATTACTAATGAACTGACTTCAAAAAGATGAAAGTATGAAGATATGTGTTGGATGTTCTATTGTTGTGCCGAGCATCTGTTTAATATTTGCAGTTAAACCTATAAAAATAATAAATGTGAAAAGTAAAAGATAGTCCACTTTGAAACTTTTTATATCAAAGAAAAAGATAAAGAGTAAAATCCATGGAAGAAGGTTTAGCGGTAATATGTGTAAGATAATAAGTACTACAGTCAGAAAAAGAGTGAGATATATGTAGGCTAAAGGTTTATTTATATTTGCTATTGACTCCTCCTTTTTTCTAATTGATGTTGTTTTTATAAAAAGTGAAACGATAAAAAACAGTGCAAGCATAGCGAATGAAAAAGGGGCTATTATTTTTATAAATTCATAGGTATTAAGAGAATAATAGGAGTAGATGAAAAGATTTTGTGGTGTTCCAAAGGGAGTTAGTGCTGCTCCTATATGTGCAGTGAGAGCCACTAAAATGACAAGTTTATCTCTCTGTTTTATTTTTAGAGATAGGACTATTGGTAAGAGTGTTATAATTGCAACATCTATACTTATAAGCATGGAGAGAAAGAAACTAATAAACAGTAACTTTTGAGGTAAAAATTTAGACTTTTCTAAAAAAGAGCTCACTTGTAAAAGCAGATGACTATTTTCTAATCCTTTTATTACAACAAAGAGAGTAAATAATAAAAAGATTGGAATTAAATCTGCTTGAGAAAATGTGGCAAAAGCATGTAGATAGTAAGAGCTAAAGAGTAGTCCACACAACGAGAGTAAAAAAAGCCACTCCCGAGCAATAAAATTAATAAAATTATTTTTCATAACTAATTGTATCGCTAATAGTTTAAAAAGATAATTATATCTTCAACTTGATTGACATCCACTCAACTCTTGTGATATAATTCTACTAATAAATTTATAAATTATGAAATAGGTAGGAAAAAGATATGAGTAAATCATTATATAAAACACTTGAAGTCTCTCCAAGTGCGAGTGAAGCAGAAATTAAAAAAGCGTATAGAAAATTAGCGCGAAAATACCATCCCGATGTGAATAAAGATAAGGATGCAGAGGATAAGTTTAAAGAGATTAATGCTGCATACGAAATACTGAGTGATAAAGAGAAAAAAGCACAGTATGATCAGCATGGTGATAGTATGTTTGGTGGTCAAGATTTTCACGACTTTTCAAGAAATTCAGGCGGACAAGCTGATTTAGATGAAATTCTAAGACAAATGTTCTCTGGTGGGGGCGGTGGTTTTAGCGGATTTGGTGGAGCTGGTGGCGCGTCAGGTTTTGGTTCTGGCGGTTTTGGCGGAGCACAGCAGCGTTACCAAGAGCCAAATTTAGATATTGAGACAAGTGTTACTATTCCATTTAGTACAGCCATTTTAGGTGGTTCACACTCTGTTTCAGTGAATGGTGACCGTTTTGACATCAAAATTCCTGCTGGTGTAAAAAGTGGTGAGAAGATGCGTGTGAAAGGAAAAGGACATGCACAAAATGGTAGAGTAGGGGATTTATTCTTAAAAATAACAGTCGCTCCAAGCCCTGAGTATGTAAGAGAGGGTGATGATTTAGTAAAAACTATTGATGTTCCTCTCTATGCTGCACTTTTTGGTGAAAAAGTTTCTGTAAAAACTTTAGATAAAGAGATAAAACTCAAAATTCCACAAAATACAAAAAATGGACAAAGATTTCGTGTCAAAGATATGGGTGCTATGAACCGTAAAACCAAACAAAGAGGTGCTCTTTACTTAAAAGCAAATATTATTTTGCCAAATGTAGATGATTTAGATGCTGATTTAGTTGAATTAATGAAAGAGAAATTACCTAAAACGGTATAGGAGGGTAACAATATGCATACATACGATGAACCAGTTTATCTTATTAGTATCGTTTCAAAGATTTTAG
>JALSWC010000218.1 GCA_027060825.1 Sulfurimonas sp. | reverse complement strand
CTATTGTAAAGAGAGTATCCACTGAGCAATAGTTTTGACATCTGCATCACTCAACTTTTTAAACGCAGGCATCACTGCACCTTTAGAAGTCGCATATTTTTTCTTACTGCCATTTTCGATGCTATGCATCAAAACTGCTAAAGTATTCCCTTTTTTCTTAGCAATATCTTTAAACGCAGGTCCAACAATCTTTTTATTGACTTTATGACAAGAGAGACAACCATTTTGAAGCGCTAATCTCTCCCCTTTTGGCATTGCATTAAGTTTATTTTCTAAGAGCTGGGCTTCATTAAGATTCTTCTCTGTAAAGTGTGAGAACATATACTCACCTATAGCTTGAAGTTCAGCTTGTGTTACTTTTCCTTTTTGTGAAGGCATAATTCCATAACTCTTCAAACTTGCTTTATCACAAAACGATTTACTTGCACTAGGATTTATGACATAATCTTTCACAAACGCAATAGCTTTAGGAATACGCTGACTTTCATCTTCTGTTTTTATAAAATGTACTACATGAAACGCAACTGCCATCATAGGCGGAGCTTTTTCATTTGTAAAGGTCTTCGGAGGAAGGTCAATATTATGACACTTTGTACACTTCTCTTGTAAAAGTTTTTTTCCGTCTAAATTATTTGCTTTTTTATCTTGTGAACAGCCACTAAAAAGCAATAACAAAAGCGATGTTAAAAATATTATTCTCATTTTTCATCTTTTTTTATTAATTGTCTAATACTATCTTCATCTATTAATGTCTCATCATATTTTACTACAACAACATGCTCTGTATCATTAATATACCACTCTATAACGCCCTCTTTCGTATGTAACTCTTGATGTTTATCATGGTCTGTATCATCTAAATGAATGTAGGCAATTTTATTCTTTGCAGGATTATCAAGCGTAAAGAGCATCACAGCCCATGCAATACATAAAACAATAATTCCATAAGAGACAACGCTCAAACTTGTTATATCAAGAAGCATACCACCAATAAAGCCACCAATAAAAGTTCCAAAGTAACCAAAACTATTAAAAATTCCTAGAACTTTACCTCTTTGGTGTACTTTTGCATATTTTGAAGCGAGAGATTGTAAAATTGGCTCTTGAAGATTAAAACCGATAAAAAAGATAATAACACCTACAACAAATGCCATATATGTATGACTCAATCCAATAATGAGATATGCAACAGCAAGAAAAAGAACACCAAGAAGTAAAATAAGTTTATACTTCCCTTTCTTCTCTGCTATCATAGCAGCAGGTCCCATTGCTAAAATTCCAACTATCATAGATGGAAGGTAGATTTTATAGAGTTCAGTTTCATTCCATCCGTATGTTTTAATCAAAACAATAGGAATAATCATAAACGCAAAAGTCATAAAACCTTTTACCAGCATATTTGTTATGTTCATCTTCATTAAGTTTTTATTTTCAAACATTTTGAACTTGTCGTTTTCTAAATATGTATGCTTAATAACTGGAGGATCTGGAACATACTTCACTAAAACATAAATAGAGAGAAGTGCTAAAAATGTAACAATAAAAAAGAGTGTAGGAACACCACCACAATAAGCTGCAATAGTTGGTCCAGCAATCATAGAAAGAGCAAATGACATTCCAATGCTTCCACCCATTATAGCCATCGCTTTACCACGCTCTTCTTCTTTAACCACATCACTAATAGTTGCCGTAATTACCGATCCAATAGCACCAGCACCTTGAAGTAGTCGCCCAATAAGCAGAGTATAAACATCCGTAGCAAAACCAGCAACCAAAGAACCAATAGCAAAGATAATAAGCCCAAAAATAATTGTCTTTTTTCTTCCTATTTTATCACTCACAGTTCCAAAAGGAACTTGAAAGAGCATCTGTGTTACCGCATACCCACCAATAATAATACCAACCATAGTATTACTAGAATTTGGCATATCTAAAGCATAGACAGAAAGCACAGGAAGGACTATAAAAAGTCCAAACATTCGTAACGAGATAATAAGATTTAACGGTAATATTTTTTTAAACATTTCGTTTTCCTTTTTGTATTGTAGCATCTAAAGTAAATGCAAAACCAATGGCAATATATGCCAAAAACGCAGCGATAGTGTAAGTAGTTTTCAACCCTATCGCATCACCAAACATACCCATAGCCAACACAACAATAGAACTTATTGAAAAGTTTATACTCATATAAACACTGTTTATAAATGTCGGCATTTTTGTATCTAACTCATGAATAACAGAGAGCATAATAGGACCATTTGCAAACATAAATATGCCTAAAAGTGCTAAGAGTGGAAACATCGTGTAGGGAGTTGTACTAAAGAGAAAAGCACTCATAGTTAAGGCTGACCCACTTGACATAATAACAAGTGTTTTTTGTCTTCCAATTTTATCAGAGATATTTCCCGAGAGAAATGCCCCAATGACCCCAAAGAACTGTAAAACTGCTAAAGCACTACTTGCTACCCACAAAGAGAATCCCTCTTGTGTAAGATAAATAGCCAAATAGAGCGTCACTGCCATCTTCATAGCAGACTGGAAAAACATAAAACCACTCATAGCACCAAAAAGAGGCAAAAAGCGTTTTACTTCACGCATGGCATCGCCCTTCTCTCTCTTTTTTGTAAACTTTGTTTGAGTAAATTTAAAATTTCTTAATTTATAGTACAAAATAAGCGAAGCAATCATACCAAAAGGCATTAATCGCCAAGTTCCCTCAAGCCCCCATAAAGAGACACCACCTGTAATAATCAAAGGACCGAGCGTACGAGCAAGCTCCCCTCCTACCATAAAATAACTCATACCTCGTCCAAGTTTATTACCAGAAGAGGCTTTTATCATCCCAGGAGAGGGAATATGAAAGAGTGTTGAGGTAATCCCTGCAATAAAAAGCAAAACAAGTAGCATCGCATAAGAGTTCGCCACCCCCAAAAGAGACATAACAATAGCCGTAAACGCAGGAGATAAAATCACAAAATATCGAGCATCACTTCTCTCAGCCAAAAGACCAAAAAAAGGATTTAAAAGAGAGGGAATTTTTCTAGCAATATCTAAAAAAGCACTCATTACAAGGCTCATGCCAAGCTTATCTATAAGCAATGGCAAAATAGGTGCTAAAAAAGCAGAATAAGTATCTTGTACTAAATGGGCTACGGAGACCGTAGCGATGATGTTATTGTCTTTCTTTTGCAACTTAACCCTATCCTTGAAGTCTATTAATGAAATTATATCGGTCATATGTTCACAAGTCAATAGAGGTAATATTCTTACTGATAAAAACCTCCATCAGAAAAACTTCTTGTAAAACTTAGCTATATTTCAAAGGAACACTCTCACAAACAAGCATCTCCCACCCATGAAAGATAAGCAGAACTTTTTTAAGTTCTACACCTTTGTTTGTATGCTCGGTTACTAAACTATCTTTTTCATATTTATTAAGCTGTTCTATCGCTTCTAGTTTAAGTTTTTTTACTGTTTTTTTATTGGCTTTATCTTTTCTCTTTATATATTTAAACTCTAAAAGTCCTACAAATTTCACATAAGGATTAAATGGTTTTATGAGTATATCTACAAAGCCTTTGTTAAGTTCTAATTCACTTTTTAC
>JALSWC010000217.1 GCA_027060825.1 Sulfurimonas sp. | reverse complement strand
AAGTGATCTTTTATGAGTGATTCTTGCACCTCTTTTGACATTCCTAAAAGTGGATAGTAGTTCCCTTTTAATTCGCCTTCAAGAGTTTGAAGTCCAGCAACAACACTCGCTTCTACATGGTCGCGTTGTTCTTTTGATATAGCAGTACCAAGAGGTATATTGTCCATATTTCTTCCAACACGGATACGAGTGGATAAGATAAACGCATTATCAGGGTCAGGATTTGGAGCATTCAAATCCTCTGGATTCAAATTACTTTTATGAGAATCTGTTTTACCAAATCCATGATATTCCTCAATAATAGGGTCAAAAAGCTTATCAAACATACCATAAGACTCTTTGTCACCTGCGTAAACACCTATGCCACTATCAAGATTTTTCACACCTGAATTAATAGCCTGTTCAAGTGTAAAACCATTAGAAGTTTTTTTATCTTTAAGTGCTTCAAATACTTCAGGTGTTAGATATTTGCAAAGAAGAGATTTACACTCTTTTGGAAAATCTGGGTAGTTCATTTTTTATCCTTTTTAGTAAAATTTAATTTTATATTTTTGTAATTAATTATAAATATTATACTCTTTTACATTATAACTAAAATATTTTGTGATATACTAAAATAAATATTTTATATAGGGTACTAAATGGCTAAAGCCAACGACGATATTATCATCATTGAAGATAGTGATGCTGCTTTAGGGAATAAAGATGTAGAACAACAAATAGTCGGTTTTGATGAAGAAGAAGAGGCTAAAAAGAAAAAAATAATTCTTTTTGGTGGAATTACAATTATAGTTGTGCTCCTTATTGTCACAACTGTACTGCTACTACTTTTTAAACACACAAAACAACAACAAGGTATTGATTTTTCTATTTTAGATAAAAAGCTTAATCCAAATAAAACAGTTGTCGTTGCACCAACGAAACTAGAAAATATGATAGCAAAAGCAAACTATCTCTACACCAATGGGTCAAAAGAGAAAGCACTCACACTTTATGAAGATATAGCACAATATTCTCAAGCAATATCTGAGTACAATTTAGGTGTTGCACAACTCAAAGGTGCACAGTATAAGATAGCCTTAAAAACCTTTCAAAATGCCATTAAAAACAATGAAAAACGCTGTGTAAGTGCTATAAACGCAGCAGTATGCTGTTTACACCTTAATGATGAAGAAAGCTTTCACTATTACATAAATTTAGCTTATGCTTATCTTCCTTATGAGATAAATTCACCTCTATACTCCTATTATTATACACTTGTAAATTATTATAAAAAAAATTATCTATCAGCACTCAATTCACTTAAAAATGCTTCATCAAATACCTATCCAGAAGTACAAGACCACCTAAGTGCCAAAATAAATGCTCTTTACAATAATAATTATGATGCCATTGATGCACTTGAAAAATTATCTAATCCAACCGATACTTTTAGTCTAGGACTTCTTTATGCACGCATTGGAGATTTTAATTTAGCCACAAATCATTTTCAAGATGCCTTACTCAAAGAGATACACCCAATACGCGCAGAATTAGCACTTGGTCTTATTAATCTAAAAGCTGGACATATTCAAAGTGCAACACAAGAGATAAGTAGTGTTACAAAAAAACACCCAAATAAAGTTTACAACTATTACCCTATTACAGTAAAACTAAAAAATTCTCTTTTTGATTCACAAAAAGCACAAAAACTCTACCGTTCAAAAATAGCTAAGTCTCAAGATATTGCCTTTGAAAAAATCTTCTATTTTTCACCCTACAAGATTTTTAATGCCAACCAGACTATTAGTTACATCAGAAAAGGAAATGCAAATATCTATATAGACAATGTAGCATCTGCACAAAAATATCTTAAACGCAGTGCGTCCTCTTCTAGTGTAAATGCAGGTATTGCACGCGCCATTAAAAAAGCACTCTCTATGCAAATAAGAGAAGCAAATATAGCTCTCCAAAAACTTGCTAAAATCCAGCCAAAGCACTCAATATTGCAGTACAATCTGGCACTTACTTATGCACAGTTAGGAGATATGAATCAGGCATATAAGCATTTTTTACGCTCTTACCATCTTAATGCAAAAAATTATCTTTCTGGCATCTATGCCGTCATGGCAGGAAAAATAATAAATAAAAAAACAAGAAAACTCAAATCAATTATTGCAAATTCTGTAAGTTTAGAAAACGATAATGAAGAGAGTAATCTTTATAAAACACTCCTTCAAATAAGTGAAAATGATTATCTATCTGCTGGAGAATGGACAGAAAATAGCTATAAACCACGACCACTATATCTTGTACTTACCACCCTTATAGGAATGAGGCTGCACCATTATAACAAAGCTCAAAAAGCTGCACAAAAATTAACAATAGAATTTCCTCATGATATTCTTCCTCGCCTTATTTATATAGACACACATTTTTACAATGATACCCCAGCAAAATATGTTGAAGATGTCAATCGTTACTTAAAAAAGCAATCATTTAGCTTTACAGACCTCTATTATGGTCCCTATATTACACGGTATCTCTATATTCAAGAAAATCTTATTACAGGACAACTCTACTATTTACGCAAACAGCTTGAAGCTAAACTTGATACTACGACAGAAGAGACACACGAGATTGAGAGTGCTTTAGCATTAACAGCCCTTTACGATAAACAATATGAAGAGTCTTATATGCTCTATAACCATCTTATAGATACATTAAAAGTTCGAGATGCCTATACTCTTTATCTTGGTGCAGTAGCATCTACTGCTGCTAATCATCATGCCAATGCTATTGCTCTACTAACATTGTCAATTTTAAAAAATGGAAGCTTTTATGAGAGTAGATATGCCTTAGCACTTTTGTATCTTGAAATAAAAAATAATGAGGGAGCAACCATCCAACTAGGACAGATAAAGAGTAATAACTTTATATCAAACTATTTTGACTTTAACATCAACGAAGAGGAGTTACTCTACAAAAAGCAACATCCCAAAGTACAACCTTAGGAATGTTAGAAGAGGTAGCCTAAAAGTGTCTCACTTGCACTCACTTTTGTACCAGCAGTCAGGTGTAGTTTAAATGATTTTGGCAAGTAAATAGTAGTAATACCACTAAGCATTGTCCCATATCTTTCCCCTTTTATAAGCTCTTCATTGTTCTTTATATCGAGAAAAAGAGGAGCAAAACTTCTTGAGAGTTTATGGACTATTTTTACTATATGATTATCGTCATCTACAAGTTCAAAACTAGCATATTCATTTAATGCATCAAAAAGTTTCGCATCCTTTGCAAGACGAGATCCTTTTACGAAAGTTAAATTTTGAATTTTAGCATTATAAGGAACTCTTAAAATAGAAATATCTTGATAAGAAGATGCGATTGTCACTTTGTAAGCAAAAATATCATCTTCAAGATACTCTACATCTAAAACTGTTCCATCTACAGGAGAGACAAAAGCATTTTTTTCATAATCCTGAATAGATTTTTCAGGATTTCTAAAAACATAAGCACTCAAAAGCATAAATACAAATGCAACAACAGCTAATAACCCTAAATCTAAAATGAGGAAAAGAATAACTGCAATAAATGCGTATGCAATATATTTTATAGCATGCTTATGCA
>JALSWC010000216.1 GCA_027060825.1 Sulfurimonas sp. | reverse complement strand
AATGTGAAATTTGAAGGTGTAGAGAATAGATATATAAAAGTAAAACCTATTCAAACTTTTATATTAAGAGTTGTTAGAAAATTGTTTAATATAGCTTATATAAAAGTACCATATTATGGGGCTATTGGCTTTAATGAATTTGATATTGTGATTACAGAAGGACTGCATTATCCATTTTTATCATATTTTGATGATTATAAAGGTCTTCTTATTATAAATGATACGATAACAGCAGAGGAAAGAATAAAAGTATTAAATTCAAATTTAATTAATAAGAAATTTTTTAATAAGTATATAGTTGGTGTTAATGAAAAAATGTTTTTATTATATGAAAAATATGGTATAAAACTTCCGCATTCTGTAGTTGGACATGCTCTTGATGTTGATAAAATAAAATTTTGCCAAAGAGAGAAGTTTAATGGTAAAATAGTTTCTATTGGTAGATTAGTTTATGAAAAGGGATATATTTATATATTTCAAGCTTTAGAAAAATTGATAGAAAAATATCCATATATAACCTTAGATATTTATGGAAATGGCCCTCTAAAAGATAAATTAGAAAAATATATTAAAGAAATGAATTTAGAAAATCATATATTTTTGAAAGGAAGTTTAAAATATGATGATTTAATGAAAAGACTACAAGGATATGACTTATTTATATCTCATCCGCTTGAAGTGGAATATATAGCAGAAGCATTTCATATGGGTAATATGGAGGCTATGACAAGTGGAATGCCACTCATCACTACAGATTGTGGTGGCGTGCCTTATGTTGTAAAAGATAAGGCTATAATTTGTAGGCAAAAATCTACTGAGGATATTGAAGTAGCTATTGAAAAATTTGTACAGGATGAGAGTTTGGTTCGAAGAATGTCATTACAAGGTAGAAAGTTTATTGAAGACAATTATAGTATTGATGTTATTTTTAACAAATGGGTAAAGGCGATAAAAAAGGATTTATAAAATATGAACTTCATAATCTAGGCTTGATAAATATCCATTACCTGATAATGAGATTTTATGCAATATTAGCAGTATAATAGAAAAAAAGTAGGAGTGATTGATTGAATAAACTAAAAATTTTAATAAAATATATATTATTCTTAATAACAAATTTTTTAGCAAAACAAAATAGGCAAATTGAAAATAACACTCTTTTACTAATTCGTCTTGATGCTATAGGTGATTATGTACTTTTTAGAAATTATATAGAAGTTTTAAAACATAGTGCTAAATATAAAGACTGTAAAATTACATTAGTAGGGAACATAGCTTGGAAAAGTATAGCTCAAGAGTTCGAGAGTGAACTTATAGATAAGTTTATTTGGATAGAGAGAGCTAAGTTTGAAAAGAATCCTTTTTATAGATATGAAAAATTAAAAGAGATAGTAAGAAGTGGCTATGAAGTAGTTTTAAATCCTACTTATAGTAGAAGTTTTTTTGCAGATGATAGCATAGTTAAGATTGTCAATGCAAAAGAAAAAATAGGCAGTATTGGAGATTTGAGTAATATTAAAAAATGGCAAAAAAATATGAGTGATAAATACTACACAAAACTAATACCTGCTAAAGATAATATAATGTTTGAATTTTATAGACATAGAGAGTTTTTTGAAAGTTTACTTGATGAAAAGTTTGATTTACAAAAGCCTTTGATAAAATTAGAGCCAAAAAAATTAGATTTTATATTGCCAAAAGACTATGCCATACTTTTCATAGGGGCAAGTGCGAGTTTTAGAAAATGGGATATACAAAATTTTGTAAAAGTAGGAGAGTTTTTAAAAGAAAATTATGGATATGATATAGTTTTATGTGGTGCTCCATCAGATAAAGAAGATGCAAAAGAGTTTAAAAAATATACTAAATATGATTATATCGATTTAGTAGGAAAAACATCTTTGGTAGATTTACTCCATGTCATCTATAACGGAAATCTTATGATATCAAATGAGACTTCAGCTCCTCATTTTGCTATTGCGTTAGAGATGACAAATGTATTTGTCATCTATAACGGAAATCATTATGGAAGATTTACCCCTTATCCAAAAGAGATTTGTAGTAGTTATCATCCTATATATCATTCCCAGATTGAAAAAGATTTAGATAATTATAAGAAACTTAGTAATAGTTATGGGTTTAGAAGTAGTTTGGATATTAGTGAAATTGGAATAGAAGAAGTTAAAAACAAAATATATAAAGAGATTTTAATTTGCGATTAATAGATTTTGAGTTAAAGAGAAAATCGGCGATCAAAAGATTGATGTGATTATCTCAAAAGATGAAACAAGGGTTGTTGAGTAAGAAGCGATGGCTAAAGGAATAAAACTATGAGATATGATAGCTTCAATCAAGATGAAGTAGTGGCTAATATAAATTTAATCTATGAAAAAAGTGATGAATTGATAAGTGTTTAAAGAGAATTAATGGATAAAAAAAACCTAAAAAACAGTATAATAGATGAACAACCACTAATCTCTATAGTGACCGTAGTCTATAATGGTGAGGAGTCTGTGGAAGAGACTATACAAAGTGTGTTCAACCAGACTTATGAAAATATAGAGTACATCATTATAGATGGTGGTTCTACTGATGGAACTGTTGATATTATTAAAAAATATGAAGATAATATTAATTATTGGGTTAGTGAAAAAGATAGTGGAATTTATGATGCTATGAATAAGGGTTCAAAAATTGCTACAGGGGATTTTATAGTTTTTATGAATGGTGGAGATAAATTTTTTAGTCTTAACTCTATTTCGATTGTTAAGGATAATATGGACAATAGAAATAAAGTATATTTTGCAAGAGCAAAATTGGATAACAATATTGATTCATGGATATACCCCAGTGAAAAGTATAATATTAAAAATATGGATATTTGGTTAAAAAATGCATTGCCTAATCATCAAACGATGTTTTTTCCTAAGATATTCTATAAAAAAGTATCATATAATTTAACTTATAAGATAGGTTCAGATAGTGATTATAAATTTAAAGCGTTAGATAGGTGTGGATATATTTTTGTTGATACTATTTTATGTTCATTTAACTTAGAAGGTATCTCTTCTAAAGTGGATTCTATACAAAATTTGAAGCAAATATTAAAAGATTCATGGAGTATTACTGTGAAGCATAGAGGTATTAAATATGCACTTAAACGGCAAATTAAAATTATTATAAAGTATATTTTAAGTAATATTATAAAACAGAAATTTTTTTCTAAATTTCATAAAATAATAAAAGGATGATACTCTTATGTCTAAAAAAATAATAGGTTATACAACAGGTGTTTATGATATGTTCCATATAGGGCATTTGCATCTTTTGAAAAAGGCAAAAAATCGTTGTGATCATCTTATAGTAGGGATTAGTACAGATGAACTTGTACAAAGTTATAAGGGAAAAACTCCTATTATTCCCTTTGAGCATAGGCTTGAGATAGTCTCTTCATTGAAATTTGTTGATGAAGTTATAGCAGTAACACACAGGGATAAATTTCAATCTTTTTTAGATATTGGATACGATGTATTATTTGTTGGAGATGATTGGAAAAATTCTGATGTATTTAATACATTAGAAAGCCAGATTCAACCTTATCAAGCAAGAATAGAGTATTTTCCATATACAAAAGAAGTTTCATCAACTAAGTTTAGAGAGATACTTCAAGATATTTATGATACAGAATTATTGGCTAAATAGTGATGTTTATCTATTCGTATTGGGATGAATTATGTCAAGAATTGTCTGAAAACTTCTATACTATAAAAGCAGAGGAAATTTTAAATAATTTAGAAACAGAGAAATGGTTAGTTGTAAAGCATGATGTTGAAACGGATGTCTTGAAAGCACTTACTTTAGCAAGAATTGAAAATAAGTACGGTATAAAGGCAACTTACTATATTCAAGCTGATTTATTAAAAAATAATGTAGAGTATTTAAAAGAGATAGCATCTTTAGGGCATGAAATAGCTTATCATTATGATGTTTTAGACGCATGCAATGGTGATTATAAAAAGGCTATTTCAGAATTTAAATACTATATAGATGAATTTTCTAAATTTGGATTTGAAATAAAAACAGTATGTCCACATGGTAATCCCATTAAAAATAGAGATGGTTGGTCTTCAAATAAAGATTTTTTTAGAAATGAAAAAGTAAATAAGCTTTTTCCTAATATCTTAGATATTGTTGTTCATTTGCCAAATAAACTTAAAGGTACTTATACTTATATATCAGATGCTGGATATACATTTAAAAAAATATCTAATATATATGATAATGATAAAACTTATATGGATGATATTGAATTAGGTGAAAATATAATTCAAACTATTAAAGATAGTAATCACATTATATTAAGCACACATCCACATAGATGGGAAAGTAATAAAATAAAATTCATTTTTAAAATAATATTTTTTAAGACAATAAGAAGTATTGCAAAAAAGCTTGCGAAAGTAGCTTTTTTTAAAAAAATAATGTCTAGATTTTATTATTTAGCTAAGAAAGTATAATATGACCGATGAAACATTAGTAAAATTACAAAATAAAATTTTAGAGATTGTTGAATATTTTGATGAATTTTGTAAGGTTAATAATATAATATATTATCTTATGGGTGGCTCAGCACTTGGAGCTATGAGACACCATGGCTTTATTCCTTGGGATGATGATTTTGATGTATTTATGGATAGAGAAAATTATATTAAATTTTTAAAAATTGCAGAAGAAAAATTAGATATAAAACGATTTTATTTACAAGAAGAAAATACAGAAGAATTTCCATTATATTTTTCTAAAATACGAATGAATGGAACAACATTTATTGAAAAAGATACTAAAGATAGAGATATACATCATGGTATCTATATAGATATTATGTGTTTAAATAATACTAGTAAAAATAAATTTATACGATATTGTCAATATTTTTCAGCAAGAGTATTAAGTGCAAGAGCTTTGGCAGAGCAGGGTTATATTACTGAAAGTAAAAGTAAAAAAGTAGCACTTTTAATTGTTAAGTATAGTGTAAATGGATTTATAAAAAAGTCATTCTTAAAGATTGTAAGAAGTTTCAATCATAAAAAAAGTGATTGTGTTGGTCACTTTTTTGGAAGAGCTCCTTTTTCTAAAACATCTTTTCCTTCAAATTATTTAGGAAAACAAAGGTATGTAGCATTTAAACATTTACAGCTACCTGTTCCTGAAAAAGTTGAAGAATATTTAACTGTTCGTTATGGTGAAAAATATATGGAAATGCCATCAGAAGAAGTGAAAGCACAATATCCATCACATGCATATATTGTGGATATAAATAGGTGCTATAAAAAATATTTGACACAAATAGAGAAGGATTGATATGTCTAATATTGCTGTGGTATTAAGCTTATATAAAAATGATAAATTATCAACATTAATCCCTGTATTGGAAAGTTTATATCAGCAAACAAAAACTGTAGATATATTTGTGCAACAAGATGGAATAATTGATAAAAAAGTAGAAAAATATTTAGATGAGGCTTTTGAAAAAAGTAAAATAGCTTATTTGAATAAGCGTACAGACAATAGAGGTATTGCAGTATCTTATAATGAATTGTTTACGGAAGTTTTAAGAAAAGAATATACTTATATTGCAAGAATGGATTCAGATGATATCGCAATATTAAATAGAATAGAATTGCAATATAACTTTATGGAAGAATATCAGAGTATTGATGTTGTAGGTGGTTATATTGAAGAATTTGGCGATGATTTTGAATATAGTAAGATTGTCAAATATCCACTTTTTCATGATGAAATGTTTCATTTTTTTTCAAAGCGTGTACCACTTGCTAATGTTACAACATTCTTTCGTCGTTCTTTCTTTGAAAAAGCTGGATTATATCCTACAACTTCGCCTACTAATGAAGATACACTACTTTGGTTAAAAGGATTTTCTACAGGATGTCAATTTGCAAATATTCCTGAAGTACTAGTGAAAGTACGAGTAAGTAAAGCATTTTTTGGTCGTAGAAGTGGTATTGTGAAATCGTGGAGTGATTTTAAGGATAGAGTGAAAGTAATAAAAACTTTAGGGTATAATAATAGTTCTTATTTTTATGCATTAGCACTATTTATGGTTAATATCGCACCAGCAAAGATTAAAAAATTTCTTTATTTGAGATTTAGATGAAAGATTATTTATCTATAGATATTTTAAATAGTATTTTTAAATCAAAAGAAGAACTTGAAAAAATTTTAGTGAGTGTAACTGCTTTACTTGAAAGAAAAATTTAATAAAGGACGGAAAAATGAAAGAGTTTTTTTGGTTAGAAGAGGAAAATATATCAACGAAGCGTTTGATTTTATTTATGCTTATTGCTTATGCGTTTAGCTTTGCTATTAGAATGATATGGGTTTATCAGTTTCATGGAACTGATAGTTTTATGTGGAATCATCAGTTTATGATAAATACAAATGATGGTTATTTTTTCGCATCAGGTGCACAGCATTCACTGTCTGGATTACATGCTGACAATCCACGAGTACCACAATTTTGGTCGTATGGACTTGTTGCTATTACTACTGTTTTAGCAAAGATTACACCATTTTCTTTGGAAACTATTATATTTTATCTTCCTTCGGTTATATCTAGTCTTGTGGTTATTCCTATAATTTTAATTGCTCGATTATATAAGTTGAGCATTTGGGGATTCTTCTCTGCACTTTTAGGTTCTATCGCTTGGAGTTATTATAATCGTACTATGATTGGGTATTACGATACCGATATGTTCTCTGCTATGGCACCTATGTTTATACTCTATTTCCTTATGAAAAGTACCATAGATTTTAAACTCAAAAGTGCTTTATATGCAGCTATTGCTATCTCTATATATCCATTTTTATATGATTCAGGGAAGTCTCTTGTTTATGCTATGGGAATTATATATACTATGTATATGCTTTTTTACCATAGAAATAATGATGTAACTTATAAATCTTTAATTCTTGTTTTTTTAGCTCTTATACCTTTTCATCTCTCTTCTCCTTTAGAGTATATTGTTGATATAGGTGTTGTTTTTATTGCCTACTTTATACTTGTAAAAAGAGAAATAGAAGAGAAAAAACTTATGCTTATTACTTTAATTCTCTTTATAGCCTTTATGATATTTGGAGATGTTATTACTTTTATATGGCATAGAATTTATTCTTATACCAGGACAGGTACTGAAATAAGTGGTCTTCATTTTTTTGCTGTAGTTCAAACAGTAAGAGAAGCTGGACATATTCCATTTTCTACTTTTGCAAATCGTATTAGTGGTTCAGAAATAGGTCTTTTTGTTTCTATTATTGGTTATATTGTTTTAGTATTTAAAAAACCTGCATTTTTATTGTCTCTTCCTTTAGTTGGTATTGGTGCTTTTGCTCTCTTTGGAGGACTGAGATTTACCGTTTATGCTGTACCTGTAGCTGCTATGAGTGCTATTTACCTCTTTTTTGCTTTGGGTGAATATGTGAAGAATGTAAAAGTAAAATATGCCTTTATTGCCTTAGCAACAGCTTTTATGCTTTATCCAAATATCACACATATTATAGGGTATAAAGTGCCAACTGTCTTTAATAAAGCAGAGGTAAAAGACCTAGTAGCCTTAGATAAAATTTCTAATGATAAAGACTATACCCTTTCATGGTGGGATTATGGCTATCCAATTTGGTATTATAGTGATACAGATACTATTATTGATGGTGGTAAACATCAGAATGATAACTATATTATCTCTAAAATCTTATTTTCAGACTCTCCTGTGCAGGCAGCAAATCTTTCAAGAGTAGCAGTTGAAACTTATGTAGATTCTAACTATTCCATCATAACGAAGAGAATGTTTAAAGGTAAAAATCCAAATAAAGTTATGCAAGATTTAAAGAATCCAAACTATAAGTTACCTAAAAAAAGTAGAGATGTTTATCTCTATATGCCATTTCGTATGATAAATATCTTTCCTACTGTTGGTGTATTTGGAAACTTAAATTTAGAAACTGGAAAGAAAGAGAGAAATATTGTTTTCTATCCCGCAGCACCCGTAAAAGAGAAAGGAGCTATAATATATTTATCTAATGGTATAAAACTTGATATGGCTCATGGGATAGCAACACTTGGAAGACAAAAAGTTGCTATTGACCATTTTGATATAGCACTGTTAGGTAAAAATGCACAGCCGATTGTAAGGTCAGATATCTTTCATCCAAATTCTTCTTATAGTCTTGTATATTTGAAAAGTTATAATAGAATGATACTCATGGACAATAAAACATATAATTCTATGTTTGTTCAGATGTTTATGTTGGGACATTATGATAAGAAATTATTTCAGTTAGTAGTCTCTTCACCATATACAAAAATTTATAAACTTAAAATATAGATGCTAACATTTAGAGAGAAGTTTATAAAAAGAGCCTTTGATATAGTTGTATCACTCTTTGGCTTACTCTTTTGTTGGTGGATTATTTTCTTAGCTTGGGTAATCGCCTCTTTTGAAACTAAAAGTAATGGCTTTTTTGTGCAAAAAAGAGTTGGTAAAGATGGAAAACTCTTTTCTGTATTTAAGATAAAAAGTATGAAAAAAGTTGCGGGAGTAGATACAACTATAACATCTGTAAATGATGTAAGAATTACAAAAAGTGGAATGTTTTTTCGTAGAACGAAGATAGATGAACTTCCACAACTCTTTAATGTACTTGTTGGCGATATGAGTTTTGTAGGTCCTCGTCCTGATGTAGAGGGCTATGCTGACAAACTCAAGGGAGGAGATAGAGTAATTCTCTCCATAAGACCAGGCATAACGGGTCCTGCAAGTATAAAATACAAAGATGAAGAGGAAATTTTAGCAAAGCAAAAGAATCCTACTTGGTACAATGATAATGTTATTTGGCCAGATAAAGTGAAGATAAACAAAGAATATATAAAAAACTATTCATTTAAAAAAGATATAAAATATATTTTACAAACAATAAGAGGGTAAAAAGTGAATGATAGAATATTTTTAAGTGCTCCTCATATGAGTGGAAAAGAGCTAGAGTATATCCAAAAGGTTTTTGAGAGTAATTATATAGCACCATTGGGTGAATATGTAGATAAATTTGAAGCATCTATTAAATCATATACAGGAACTTCTAATGCACTTGCTCTTAATTCTGCTACTTCGGCATTACATCTTGCATTACGGGTTTTAGGAATAGGAAAGGGAGATGATGTTTTAGCCTCTTCGTTTACTTTTATAGGTTCGGTAAGTGCCGTACTTTACCAGTGTGCAAATCCCATTTTTATAGATAGTGACGAAGAGTCATGGAATATGTCACCGAAACTTTTAAACAAATATCTTCTTGAGTGCAAAAAAAAGCCTAAGGCATTAATTGTTACACATTTGTATGGTATGAGTGCAGATATAGAAAAAATAGCTGATATTTGTAAATGTCATGGCATCTATCTTATAGAAGATGCAGCTGAATCGCTTGGTGCTACATATCATAAAAAACAGACGGGAACATTTGGAGATTTTGGTGTGTACTCTTTTAATGGAAATAAAATCTTAACAACTTCAGGTGGAGGAATGCTTGTAGGTGAAAACAGAGAGATGATAGAAAAAGCAAGATTTTACTCCACTCAAGCTAAAGAGCCTTTTATTCACTATGAGCATAAAGAGTATGGATATAATTACCGTATGAGTAATGTTTTAGCAGCTATTGGCGTGGCTCAGATGGAAGTTATAGAACAAAGAGTAGCAAAAAAGAGAGAGATATTTGGATGGTATAGAGAGTTCTTAGATGATGTAGAGGAGATAACTTTTATGCCTGAATTGAAAAATTCACGAGGTAATAGATGGCTTACTGCTTTGACATTTGAAAAAACTGATATTCTTAAAATTATGAATGCACTGGAGGCTATAAATGTAGAGAGCCGTCCTTTGTGGAAACCTATGCATCTGCAAGAGCTTTTTAAGGATTCTACGGCTTATGTAGATGGAACAAGCGAGATGCTTTTTTCAAAAGGTTTATGTTTAGCAAGTAGTACAACTATGACCAAAGAGGATGTTTATAAAATTTCAAAGGTGATTAAGAGTGTTTAGAGCGACTGATTTTAAAAGAACGCTATTTTTTCTTTTTTCTGATATTGTTATATCCTATTTTACTCTTTTAGCTTCTTATAATTTACGATTTAATTTTTTTGTACCTGAAAAGTATTTTGAAACATTTTTCTATGTCTTTTTAACTATTTTGGCTTTTAAAATTTTCTTTATGGGATATTTCCATATTTACAGTGTAGCATGGAGGTTTTTTAGTCTTAAAGATGCAAAAAAAATTTTCTATGCACACTTAATTGCTTATACATTATTTACTATTATTTATTATATGACTCCACAGCTTTTCAATCCTTTTCCTCGAAGTGTTATTATTATAGATATGTTTTTATCTTTTATTTTTATTGGTAGTTTACGGATTTTGAAGAGAATTATTATTGAAGAAAATAATAATATAAATCTCAAAAAAACTATGATAATTTGTGCAACAGAGTATGCACAAACACTCATAAAACAGAAGAGTGATTTTTATATTGATGCTATTGTAGATGATGCTGAATCGGTGATAGGCACTTATATATCTAATATTAAGGTAAGCTCTTTTGATGAGATAGAAAATATAGCGAAAAAGCAAAATATAGAATCAGCTATTATAACCAAAGATTTAGATAAAAATCTTTTGCAAGAGATATATGCAAAACTACATAATGCTGAAATTAACAATATATTTATAGCTACTTTAACTCATGATAATACAAGATTAAAAAATTTAAGTGTAGAAGATTTATTAGCAAGAAGACCAAAAGATTTGGATAGGAAAATAATAGGTAATTTTATAAGCGATAAAGTTGTTTTAGTGACTGGGGCAGGGGGAAGTATAGGAAGTGAAATAAGCAGACAATGCCAACTCTTTGGTGCTAAGAAATTAATACTTTTAGACCATAGCGAATATAACTTATATACTATAAATGAAGAGTTGAAAAGTGAGACTGTTTTTTCTGTTTTACAAAGTGTGGTAGATAAGGAATCTTTAGAAGATACATTTAAAAAGTATAAACCAGAAATTGTAATTCATGCCGCAGCATATAAGCATGTGCCTCTTGTTGAGTATAATGTACATGAAGGGATTAAAAATAATGTGGTAGGCACAAAAAATGTTATAGATACCTCCATAAAATATAATGTTGAGAAATTTGTACTTATCTCCACTGATAAAGCAGTAAGACCAACAAATGTAATGGGTACAACAAAAAGAATTTGTGAACTTTACTCTCAAAATGTGGATGCTAAAAATACAGAAATTGTATCTGTACGATTTGGAAATGTTCTTGGTAGTAGTGGAAGTGTTATACCAAAATTTAAGTCACAAATAGAAAATGGACAAAACATAACTGTTACCCATCCAGATATTACAAGATACTTCATGTTAATTCCAGAAGCGTGTGAGCTAGTACTTCAAGCAGGAGCCATAGCTAAAGGTGGAGAGATTTTCATCTTAGATATGGGGGAGCCTGTTAAAATAGTTGATTTGGCAAAAAAAATGATAGAGTTAAGTGGGCAAGATGATATTAAAATAGAGTTCGTAGGTCTTCGTCCTGGTGAAAAATTGTATGAAGAGTTACTTATAGATGAAAGCAATGCTCAAACGCAGTATGAATCTATTACAGTAGCTAAGCCAACACTCTATGATATGAAAAAGCTTAATCAAGATATAGAAGAGCTTGTTGAAAGTAAAAATCAACTCAAAAAACTAAAAGAGATAGTTCCAGAGTTTAATCATCAATTAAATTAGAGAAATTTCAGATTTATTTAATCTTTTTTAGCTAAAATTTCACTACACATTCCGGATTAGCTCAGCGGTAGAGTAGGTGACTGTTAATCACTTGGTCGCTGGTTCGAATCCAGCATCCGGAGCCACTTCAAACTTTAATTCAATCAAGTACAGATTTAAAATAATTTTTCAAATTAAAATCTAATTCCATTTTTCTATATACTTTTGGTAATGGATTATCCCAGCTACAATTTATAAAAGCTTTCCAGCTAAATAACCAGAAGCAAAACTCCATTGTAAGTTATAACCTCCACATGGTCCATCAAGATTCATAACTTCTCCACAAAAGTAGAGTCCTTTTATAAGTCGGCTCTGCATCGTTTTTGGGTCTATCTCTTTGAGGCTGATGCCACCTCGCGTAATCATTGCCATTTTAAAACCATCATGTCCATTTACAGTTAGGGGTGTCCATGCGAGAAGTGAAATGAGTTTTGAGCGTTTTTTTCCATCAATTTTTTTATATTTGATTGTCGTGTCAATTTTTGCAAGATTACAAATCTCTTTACTAAGAGCTACTGGAAGGAGGGTAGAGAGAAGTTCTATAGCATTTAAAGAGGGATTATTTGCTAACTCTTTTTTAAAATGCTTTTGAATATCCTCTTCATTTTTGCCTTTTGTAAGATTTAATAGCAGTGGCACTTCACCATATTTTTTAAGGAGTGGTGTAATCTCTCTTGCAAAGTCAAGTACAACGGGTCCGCGTATGCCATGATTTGTAAATATTAAATCCCCTTTTGCTCGTAACTTTTTATGCTTTTTCAAATCTACTCGAAGTTCCACTTTTGCTATGGTGTCGGCACGGCAGTTTTTTACCCACGCCTCTTTTGTACGCAGGGGCATCATGGCAGGAGAGAGGTCTGTTACTTTATGTCCAAGTTCACTTGCAAGGTTATAGCCATCTCCCTCAGCACCTAAAACAGGGTATCCAAGACCTCCTGTTGCTATGATGACATTCTCTGCATTTAGCATATTGTCTTGCGTCTTAACACCACTAATATGTTCGCCTATAAGTAAAAGTCGTTCCACTCTTTGGTTGCACATAGTAGTAATACCTACCCTTTGCATCTCTTTTTGGAGGGCTTCGATAATAGTGGCAGAAGAGTGCGAAGTTGGAAAAACACGAAAACCATCAGGAGCATGGGTTGCAACGCCTATCTCATCCATAAAAGTGACAAGAGCTTTGTTATCAAACGCAGCGAGTGCATCTTGCATAAATCTTCCATCACGCCCAAATCGTGCCATAAACTCTTGATTGCTCAAAGTATTTGTAAGGTTGCATCTACCTCCACCCGTTGCTTTGAGCTTAGAAGCTATTTTAGAGAGTTTCTCTAAAAGTAAAACTTTTTTTCCATTTCGTGCCGCTACTAGTGCTGCTATTATTCCAGCTGCACCACTTCCTACAACAATAAGGTCATAATTATTACTATTCATACCGTTATTTTAGTATAATTGCATTAATGAAAACTTATTATGGCGATAGAGAGAAGTGTTACAACTGTTATAGACCAAAAAGTTCGTGTATGTGTGGGCATTGTGAAGATATTCAAACGCAGACAAAGTTTGTGATTTTGATGCATCCAAAAGAGTTTAAAAAGGTCAAAAACAATACAGGACACTTTACTCATCAAAGCCTCAAAAATTCAGAGCTGTTTGTTGGCATTGATTTTTCAGAGCATAAACGCATCAATGAAATTATTGCATCACACGATAGCTACATTCTTTTTCCCTCTCCAAACGCAGTAAATCTTACAAATGAGTATCCTAAACGAAGCGATAAACCACTGGCAATTTTTCTTATAGATTCGACATGGGCATGTACAAAAAAGATGTTTTGCGAGAGTAAAAATCTAAATTGTCTTAAACATATGAGCTTTACAACCACAAAAACTTCACAATATGAGATAAAAGAGCAACCAAATGAAAATTATCTCTCAACTATAGAATCTACTTTAGTTGTTTTAGAGTTGTTAAACAAATGGGGAATAGAAAAGGTAGGGGAGAAGCAACTTCAAGGATTTTTGAACCCTTTTAAAGAGATGATAGCGTATCAAAAAAATCTCATAGCAAACCCAAAGAGTAATGCTGTGAGATTTAAGGAATCAAAATCAAATAAAACCGCATTCTAGCTAAATTTTTATGCGTTTGCTACTGATTTAGCCCACTCTTCTGTTACGAGATGAAGTTGTTCATTTGGTACTTCTAAAAAACTTATTTCAAAACTATCTTCAAATTCACAAATTCCAATACTTCTAGGACGAACAGCCAAAATCTTACTTGTCGGGAGCATTTTTCCAAAACAAAACACCACATTTTTTGCAGCTTTTATCTCTGGAGCTATTACATTGTCTTTTATAGCACTTGTATGCTCATAATGGTCAAAAATAGCTATCTCTTTTGCTACGGGATGCTTCTCTATAAGTGCCTGAAAATGTGTAACAATTTCATCTACACTTTTATAGGTAGTCTCATTTTTCTCAATATTAAGAAAAAATATAG
This sequence comes from Sulfurimonas sp., assembly GCA_027060825.1. Classification (GTDB taxonomy): domain Bacteria; phylum Campylobacterota; class Campylobacteria; order Campylobacterales; family Sulfurimonadaceae; genus Sulfurimonas. The sequence continues at coordinate 20,506 of JALSWC010000216.1, read as the reverse complement.
GGTATTTGTCCATTAAAATAGTTTTTGTCATATATGTGTCCTTTTAAATTATATGCGAAGTATATCTTGTGCTTATTATAAAAATATTATATGCTTAAACTACTTTGGAAATATAATTGAACCAAGGCGAACCATGTTTGAACCACACTCAATCGCTAGTTCAAAGTCACCACTCATTCCCATGGAACAGATGGTAGCATTTTCTAGTTGTTCATAAATTTTATATGCTGTCAAAAAACTCTCTTTAACAACTTCTTTATCTGGACTATGCGCTCCAATGCTCATAATACCTTTGAGGGTAATATTTGGACACTCTTTGTGAATTGTATTGTAAATATGGATGGCATCTTCTGGCATAACCCCATGTTTACTTTCCTCTTTTGCTGCGTTTATATGGAGCAGACAATCAAGCGTCATATCTTTTGCTACAAGCTTTTTTTGTAACTCATATGCCAATTCTAGCGAATCAAGTGCCTGAAAAAGGCTAGGGTTAATTGTAAGAAGATTATTTATTTTGTTTTTCTGCAAGTTTCCAATAAAGTGCCACTCAATAGGTAAATCTTCAAGCTCTTTTGTCTTTGCCTTAAGGTCTTGTACCTTATTTTCAGCAAAAGCACGCTGTCCAATGTTATACAGTTTTTCAATATCTTCACTTGTAGAGTATTTACTCACTGCCACGATTTTAACAATATGATGTTCACTCACTTTTAATCTAGCCGTTTCAACTCGCCTAATAACATCATCTATATATAACTTGTATTCTAATTCATTCATTTTTTATCCTACTAATCTATTAATATATTATTTAATACAATTGTATCAAATGGTGGCTGAAAATAAGAGTATTTATAAATGCACCTTGTAGAGATTTAAAAATAAAAAATGAAACGATTATATGTTATAATCACTTCATATATGGTATGATTAACTAAATTAATCGCCTCACTAGAGAAAAAGAATAAAGGTAGAGTATGAAAAGATGGATATGGGAGCAAGAAGATTACCCAAACTTTACTTATGATTTAAAAAGATTAGAAATCCTGATACATAAAATATCTCTTGAACAGGGGTATTTAATCGCTATGAGTAACTTTATGAGTGAAGATAGTGTTGCTCAAAGCCAATTAGAAGCATTAGAAAGTGAAGCAATAAGTACTTCTGCGATAGAGGGTGAGATATTAAATCGTGATAGTGTGAAGGCTTCTATAAAAAGGAAGCTAGGGTTTCAAAATGTTGATTATTCAAAAATAGATACATCAACAGACTACCTTATTGAAGTATTAATTGATGCAAATACAAACTATGAAAAAGATTTAACACTAGAGAGACTCTTTGGCTGGCATAATGCACTTTTTCCAAAAGGTTACAGTGGCTATGTTAAAATCAATGTGGCAACTTTTAGAGGCGAAGAGAGAATGGAAGTGGTTTCAGGTATGGCAGGAAGAGAAACAACATACTATGAAGCTCCTCCACGAGTTATGTTAGAAAATGAAATGGATAATTTTTTGACATGGTTTAATAATTGTGAAACAAGTTTACTAAAAGCAGCTATTGCACACTTATGGTTTGTAATTATTCATCCATTTGATGATGGAAATGGTAGAATTACTAGAGCCATAACTGATTTGGTCCTCTCAAAAATAGAAAATTCCAAGATTTCAAAACTCTACTCTATGTCAAATGCAATTAATAATGATAGAAAAGGATACTATAAAGCATTGGAGAGTACAACAGGGTATGTTAGGAAGAGTGATAAGCATTTAGATATTACCATTTGGTGTGAGTGGTTTTTAGAGATACTCTATTCTGCCCTTATGGATACGAAAAATAAGTTAAGATACATTACTGAAAAAACAAAGTTTTGGGATAAGCATAAAGAGAGTAATCTCAATGCTAGACAAACAAAAGTTTTAAATAAAATATTAGATATTGGAGTTGAGAACTTCAAGGGTGACTTGAGTAAAAAGAAGTATATTGTAATTGCAGATACGACTCCAAGTACAGCTTCAAGAGATATAAATGAGCTGTTAGATTTGAAGTGTATTGAGCATGTAGAGGGAACTCAAGGTAGAAATGTAAGATATAGAGTTTGTGTTTAGCACTTATCCCACGAGTCTATTAATATCATTAAAAACCCCAAGTCCCATAAGTCCAACGAGAATTATCCAACCTGCTATTGTAAGGTTTATAATGATTTTTTCATTTACCTCTCTTCTAAAAAATAGCTCATAGAGATTAAACATTATATGTCCACCATCTAAGGCTGGAATAGGTAAAAGGTTCAGGACTCCGAGATTTACAGAGATGAGTGCTGCAAAGAAAAGCACACTCATCCAACCTGAAGCAGATGCATCGGAAGTGAGTTTCACAATGGAGATGACACCTCCCATTTCTGAAGCTGGTACATCACCGACTATAAGCTTTTTAAGTCCTGTAAAGATGAGTGTCGAAGCAAAAATAGTCTGATCCGTTGCATATTTGAATTTTTCTACAATGCCAAGTTCTTGTTTTTTCATAACACCTGCTGCAGTAATTCCTATCATTTTGCGTTTGACACTTTCACCATACATATCTTTTGCATCTTCAAGCTTTGGTTTGAGTGTGATTTGTTTTAGGTATCCTGCTCTATTTACATCAAGCTCTATATTGCCTGAAGCAGAAGAGATCATCTTTGCCATCTTTTTCCATGTCTCAATTTTCTTGCCATTTATGGAAATGATGGTGTCGTTTGATTCTAAACCAGCTACAAATGCAGGAGAATTTTTCACCACCTGACCAATGACTGGTGCTAAAGTGCTAGGATTACCAAGTGCAATGGCAAAGTAGAGAATAAACGCAAGTACAAAGTTTGCTAAAGGTCCTGCTACAAGTATGAAAATTCTTTGTAAGGGTGTTTTTGTATTGTAGCTGTCTGCATCATAATTTTTTTTGCTAGGGTCTGAATCATCTTGCCCTTTCATGCGAACATAGCCACCAAGAGGAATGGCTGAAATACTCCACTCTGTGTCAAAAGCACGAAAAGTAAAAAAGCGTTTACCAAAGCCTATGCTAAAGACTTCTATATGTACGCCCATAAGACGAGCAGCTGTAAAGTGACCGAGTTCATGAAAGAAGATAAGCCCTGAGAGAACGAGGAGTGCAATAAGATAGCCTGTCATTATTTGCTCTCCCTTGTGATGGCATTTTTAAATCCCCAAAGATACTCTGCTCCAGAGTAAACAGTAAGAATGACTGCAAACCAGAGTAGGGTTGTAGCAAATGGCCAGTGCATAAGTAAAAAACCGATGGCTATCATCTGTCCAACTGTTTTTACTTTTCCTGCCCAAGATGCTTTTACACTAAGATTTTCACTTACTGCAACAGTGCGAAGCCCCGTGATAAAAAGTTCACGGACAATGATGATGTAAATAGCCCAAGGTGAAGCATCACCCATAACCATCAGTCCTAAAAAGGCAGCGAGTGTAAGCATTTTATCTGCAAGTGGGTCTAGGATTGCCCCAAGCATTGTCATTTGATTCCACTGCCGTGCTATATAGCCATCAAAAAAGTCTGTTGCCGAAGCAAGTACAAAAAGTAGTGATGCAAAGTAGTAGTTCCATGTAATGTCAAAGCCATTTTGCGTAAAAACTTGTGGATTTAAAATAACCCAAAACAGCAAAGGTGCAAGTAGTATGCGAAGAGATGCCAAAAAATTTGGTAAATTGAGCAAAAAAATTCCTTTTTCAAAAGTAACGAAATTTTAGCCTTTTATTGCTTATTAAAGCCTAATAGACTAAGATTAGCTATGAAAAAAATATGCCCATTATGCGAAACAGAATCGAAACTTTTTTATGAAGGTAATCAGCGTTATTATAAATGTCCAAATTGCCATGCTATCTTTGTAGCTGAAGAACAGCTTCCTGATGAAAAGAGTGAAAAAGAACGCTATGAACTCCATGACGATAATACAGAAGATGAAGGATATAGAAAATTTGTCTCTCCCATTACATCCAACATTTTAAAAGATTTCAGAGCAGAAGCCAAAGGGCTGGATTTTGGAGCAGGGACTTCTCAAATCATTACAAAAATTCTGCAAGAAGGAGGATATGACATAGCCTCATATGACCCCTATTTTCACAACTACCCACAACTTTTAGAAAAAAAGTACGACTACATTGCTTCATGTGAAGTAATAGAACACTTTTACCATCCAAAAAAAGAGTTTACACTTTTACTAAATATGCTTAAAGAGGGTGGTAAGCTTTATTTGATGACTGATATGTATGATGAGAAGATTGAATTTGCATCGTGGTATTATAAAAATGACCCTACACATGTTTTTTTATATACAGAAAAAACATTTGAATATATTCAAAAAGCATATAACTTTAAAAAGTTACAGATAGAGAAGAGATTAGTAGTTCTTTCATAAGTTAAGATTATCATTATATTTTCATTGTTTTATATATGTAATAATTTTATAATCAAAAATTACAAATAAGGAAAAAATCATGAAACATGCTTATCTTACAAAATCAGCCGTAGAAGATGCGTTAGTACATCATATAATCACAAAACAAGAAGCGAAAACACTAGAGAAAAAATTGTCTATATGCCAAGAGAGACTTCACAAGCATTAGGTACTTGTGAAAGTTGGATCAAAAAATCGTGACTACTGAAAAGTAGTGCCACCATCAACAACGATTGTTTGACCTGTTAGCCAAGAACATTCCATAGAACATAAAAATTTACAAGCACCTGTTAAATCTTCAGGAACGCCCATTCGTGAGAGTGGTGAACGACGGACTACTTCAGATTTTACCTCTTCATAATTAGGAAATGCTTTGAGTGCGTCTGTGTCTATTGGACCACCGCTCACTGCGTTTACTCTAATGTTTTTCTCACCAAGTTCAGCGGCAGCATAGCGTACCATTGCTTCTACTGCTGCTTTGTTTGTACCATGTCCCGCATAGTTTGGAGTGTAAACAAGATTTCCAGTAGAACTCATAGAGATGATAGAACCACCACCAACTTTTTCCATTCGTTTTGCGGCCTCTTGAGCACCCACTACAAACGCATCAACAGTTGCAGTGTAGATGTTGTCAAGTCCACGAGGTTTAAGACGCATAAATGGACCAAAACCACCAACAACTGCACGACCAGAGATGATTGCGTTTGAGATGAAGTAGTCAAGTCTGTCAAAATCTTCATCAAATTCTTTGTAAACATCTTTATATGTAGTAGGTTCTAATATGTCAAGTTTATAAGCACGGCACTTTACCCCATAAGTGGATTCAATATCTGCGATAATTTGCGTTGCGGTATCTGTACTTGAAGCGTAAGTAAACGCAACATTGCATCCCTCTTTTGCAAAAGCATAAACAATTGCTTTTCCAATGCCTCGTGTTCCACCGCTAATAAATAGAGTTTTGCCTTTCATATCTGTCATATTATAATCCTTTTATCTCGTAGTTTTTCATTACTTCTTCAATTTTTTTCATATTTTCTGTGCTTGGAGCAACTAATGGAAGTCTGTACTCTAAAGTCTCAGTTAATCCTGCTATGTACATTGCTGCTTTTACAGGAATAGGATTCGCTTCACAAAACATTACTTTGTTAAGAGGGTAGAGTTTGTTATTTATCTCTCTTGCTTCTTCAAAATCACCACTAAGTGCTTTTTTTACAAGTGCTGATTTGAGGTCTGGCATAAGGTTTGAAGTAACAGAAGTAACACCAGCACCACCATTTGCTAAAATAGGGTAGTCAATGGCATCATCACCAGAAAAGACTTTTAGTTCAGGACGACGAGATAAAAGCTCAACTGTACGCTCTAAACTTCCAGTAGCCTCTTTAACACCATAAATATTTTTAACATCATCAAAAAGACGGATAGTTGTATCTGCTGAGATGTCCACACCTGTACGACCTGGGACATTGTAGAGCATAAAAGGAAGTTCACTCACTGCCTCAGCGATTGCTTTGTAGTGTTGGTAAAGACCCTCTTGTGAAGGTTTATTGTAGTATGGTGAAACAGAAAAAATAGCATCAACACCACAACTTTGTGCATGTTTTGCTATCTCTATTGCCTCATGAGTTGCATTGCTTCCTGCACCTGCAAGAACTTTTGTATTTGTACCTTTACAAACTTCTACAGCTATTTCAATACATCGTTTATGCTCATCATGTGTGAGTGTAGCACTCTCACCAGTTGTTCCAACAGGGCATACTGCATCCATACCATTGTTAATTTGGCGTTGTATTAAAGCAGCGTAAGTCTGCTCATCGAGTTTTCCATTTTTAAATGGAGTTATAAGTGCGGTTGAAGAACCTGTAACTAAATTCATTTTGTTTAGCCTTTAAAATAATAAGAGTAATTATAGCTGAAATATCTTATTTTTTCAAAATAACCGTAGTTGAAGTATTGAAATCAAAATATTTATTTGCAACCTCTTGTACTTTTTCTGGTGTGATTTTATTGACATTCTCTTCATAGTTTAAGAGTGGCTTTACATCACCACGAACAAGATAACTTCCAAAGAGATTTGCCACAGAAGTTGAACTCTCTAAGGAGTAGATAAAGTCAGATTTTGTATTTATTTTTACTTTTTCAAGCTCTGCTTTTGTCACTTTTGTAGTTTTCATTTTGTTTATCTCTTTTATAAGCTCTTTTTCTACTGTCTCAGCTTTTACCCCTGGATTACAAGTTGCCATAAATATAAAAAGTCCTGGATCGGTATTTTCCATATTATAAGCATAAATAGAGTTTACAAGGCGTTTTTTATCTACAAGGTCTTTGTAGAGGCGTGAGCTTTTTCCAGAGTATAAAATCTCAGAAATGACACTCAATGTCACTTGGTCTGGGTCTTTAAAGTTTGGAATATGAAAAGTGATAGCAAGCATTTCAACTTCGCTATCTTTATGGATTATTACTCTCTTTGCACCATCTTGTTTAGGTTCAATAAATTTGACTTTCGGAATTTTCCCATGATTTTTTATCTTCCCAAACGCAGCTTTTGCTTCTTTAAAAACATCTTTAGGATTAACATCACCTGTTACCATTAGAACAGCATTTTGTGGTTGGTAGTAAGTTTTATGGAATTTTCTTATGTCGTTAATTGTCCATGTTTTTATGTCATTTGCAAACCCAATAGGAGTCCAGTGGTATGGGTGGTAGATGTAGGCATTGTTAAAGAGTCTAAAGTACAAGTAGCCAAGTGGTGAGTTGTCTGTTCTCCATCGTCTCTCTTCCATAACGACATTTCTTTCTGGTTGGAACTCTTTATCTTTTAGGCTAAGATTTTGCATAAGTTCTGCAAAAAGATCGACAGAAGTTTTCAGATTTTCACTGCTTGATTTTATAAAGTAATGTGTATAATCAAAACTTGTTGAAGCATTATTTACACCACCAACACTTTTTACATCTCGGTCAAATTCACCTGCTTTAAGATTTTTTGTACTTTTGAAGTTCATATGTTCAAGCATATGTGCAATGCCTGTTTTGCCCATTACTTCATTACGGCTTCCTACTTTGTAAAAGATGTCTGTTGAGATAACATCTGAATGATTATGGAGGGGAATGACTACAATTTGTAGTCCATTTTTGAGTGTTTTTGTTTCATACTTTGGGAGTGATGATGCCATGAGTGTTCCTGTTATTAGTAATATTGTTAAAAAAAATTTCATTATTTTCTGTCGCTTCCTATTGCCTCTGTAATGTTTTTAAACCCATCTGCTTTAAGGAGTTCTATAAGCTCTTTGTTTATATTCATTATCATATCTGGTCCATGAAATACCATTCCACTGAGAATTTGCACAAGGTTTGCACCTGCTTTTATGCGTCGGTATGCTTCTTTTGCAGAGTCAATTCCACCCACGGAGATAAGCACTGTTTTTCCATAAAGCTCTTTTGCTATTGCATCGAAGATTTTAAAGCTCTTCTCTTTCAGCACGGCACCACTAAGCCCACCAATATTTTTAGGATGTTTTACAAGGGAGTAGTCTATGGTTGTATTTGTAGCGATGATGCCATCTGCTCCTTTTTCTACTGCCATTTTTGTAAGGGCTACTGCATCTTCTACTTCCATATCTGGAGCAATTTTAAGTAAAATGGGCATATCTGTTAGCTTTTTTGCTTCAGCAAAAAGTTGAGTGATAAATGCTTCATTTTGCAAATCACGCAAGCCTGGGGTGTTTGGCGAAGAGATATTGATAACGAAGTAATCCCCTAAGCCATTAAAAGCTTTAATAAGATGTGTGTAGTCATTTATGGCCTCTTTTTCAGATGTGATTTTGTTCTTCCCGATGTTTACACCAATAGGCGTTGTAAAAGGGTAGCGTTTTTTAAGGCGTTTTACAACTTTGTAGGCTCCATCATTATTAAAGCCCATTGCATTTTGTATGCTTTGCTCTTCTACATGACGAAACATCCTCGGTTTTGGATTTCCCGCTTGTGGCTTTGGTGTAACGGTTCCAATTTCTGTAAAACCAAATCCAAGTATTTGGATGCCTCGTATCATTGTCGCATTTTTATCAAATCCTGCACCGAGTCCGATAGGATTGTAAAATGTACGACTAAAAATCTCTTGTTGAAGAGAGTCATCTTTTATAAAATGAGACTCTAAAAAAGGATTAAAAGGAATTTGACAGATATTTGGTAAACGCAACACACACTCTGCAATATGGTGTGCATTTTCTGGTTGTAGTTTAAAAAGATATGGTTTTATAAAATCATAATTTAGCATAATTATCCATTTAATTAAAATTAAGTGATTATACTTAAAAAAAGGTTACAGAGTTTTAATTTTGCTAAATTTGTAGTAAAATAGCTAAAAAATAAAGGATATGTTATGCGTATAAAAGTTTTAGTACCACTCGCAAGTGGATTTGAAGAGATAGAGGCGGTAAGCATTATAGATGTTCTCAGACGCGCAGAGATAGAAGTGATAGTAGCTTCTTTAAATAAAAAAATGCTGGTAAAAGGCGCAAATGGTATTAGCATTGAGGCTGATGTAGAGGTAAAAGATATAAATGCAGATGAACTTGATATGATTGTTCTTCCTGGAGGATGGGATGGTACGCATGCACTCGCAGATGATAAAAATGTGCAAAATATCTTGCGTGAAATGGATGCAAAAGGTAAAAATATCGGCGCTATTTGTGCTGCACCGTTTGCTCTTAATAAAGCGGGTGTTTTAAAAGAAAAATATACTTGTTACCCTTCTGTAGAAGAGGAGATAAGAAAAGAGGGTTATATGGGTGACAAAACGATGGTGGTAGAAGATGCAAATGTTATGACCTCTCGGGGTCCTGCAACTGCCATCTGTTTTGCACTTGAAATTGTAAAAAAGCTTCAAGGCGAAGAGAGTTCCAACGCCATTAAAAGCGAACTTTTAGCAAATTATTGCAACTAAATGGATAAACGGGGGAAGTTATTTCCCCAGTTGATCTGCTGCATAAAGAGCTTCAAGCTCTTCAAGGCGTTCCATTTGTTTGAAATGTTCAATGTTTAATTGGACAAATTTCAAACCAACATAGATAAGAATAGGCCAAGTTATATACCAAATTATTTCAGATAAATATTCCATAAAATCTCCTAGTAGTGATGTGAATCAGATTTGATTTCATCGATTGTTAATTTTGTTCTATCCATAGAACGCCATACAAAGAAAATATACCCTGCAACAACAGGAACAAGAACTGATACAAGAGCCATAACGCTGAGTGTATAGTGACTTCCTGAAGAGTTTGCAATGGTGAGTGAACTTTGCATATCTGCAAGTGATGGATAGTAAACTGAGTTGTCAAGCCCTAAAATAAGAAAAACAACAGTGACAGTTACAATAACTCCAAAACCTGTAAACCAAATAGCTTTATCATTGCTTTTTACAAGTGCGATGAAAACACCCCAAAGTAAAGAAACAACACCTACAACTAAAAAAACAATCAAGATTGGCATATCTAAAAAGCTATGAAGAAATTTCATACTTTTTACACTTACAATACCTGTTAATGGATTATAAACTAAACCTTTTTGAAATAAAATCATCCCAACAACAAATAAAAATAAGATTAAAAACATAATAAAGTTTACTGTTACTACTTTTTTGATTCTGTCTATAATTGCAGGAGCATCAAGAGAGTTTAAAAAGTAAAGCCCTGCTTGCATACGAGAGAGAAAAACAAGCATCAATCCAAACGCAACATTAAAAGGATTCAGTAGTGCTTCTAAACCGTAGCTTTGCATTGTCCAGTGTGAAAGGTGTGAGCTATTTACTACAAAATTTCCACCTGTAAAAAGTGTTCCAACGGCTACACCAACAAGAAAAATACCAAGTGAACCATTGATATAGAGAAGTGTTTCATAAAATTTTTCTCCATAAAAGTTAGCTGCTTTTTTTCTGTACTCGTATGCAACTGCTTGAATGATAAAACAAAATAGAATTGCCATCCAAACAAAATATGCACCACCAAAACTTACAGCATAAAAGAGTGGGAATGCAGCAAAAAGTGCACCACCAAACATAACGAGCATAGTAAAAGTAATCTCCCATTTTCGTCCAAGAGAGTTAATGATCAAGTCTCTTTCATCTTCTGTATGTCCAAGTCTATAAAGGAGTGTTTGACCACCTTGTACAAACATCATAAAGACAAATAGAGCGCCTATGACGCTTACTAAAAACCACCAGTATTCTTGTAAAGTTAGTAAATTCATCTTAGTGTCCCTCCGGTCCGGTTTTTATTTGTTTGAGCATAATTCTGACTTCTGCAATAAGAAGTGATGTAAAAAGAATAGCAAAGAGCCCAAAAGTAATAATAACGCTCGTTGCAGCTACATTTGAAGTTGCCATACCTACTGGAAGTAAACCCTGAATAGCCCAAGGTTGACGACCTGCTTCTGCTGTAATCCATCCTGTCTCTTGTGCTACCCATCCAAATGGAAGTGTAAAAAGTGCAAGATATTGAATCCATCTTTTTGTATGTAATTTATTTCTCATACTATAGTAAAGAGTAATAATAAATAAAATTAAGAACCAAGAACCAAGTCCAACCATTGTGTGGAAGCTATAAAATACAAGAGCGACACTTGGTACTGCATCAGTAGGTTTTTTTAAGTAACCATAGCCCATATATTTTTCATTTGCTTGAAATGTTTTAAGAGCTTCTTGTGCATGTACTTTATCATGCTCTTTTTTATATGTTTTATATTCGCCTAATGCAGTAACGGCTACTTTGCCCATTTTCATTTTTTCACGCACTGACATAATGTTATGTTTTGGATTTCCATAAACTAGGTCATCAATTCCTGCTACAAAGGAATTTGTGTTATGGTAAGCTAAGAATGAAAGTGCATCTGGAATTTCAACTTTAAAGTCAAAAGTTTCTTTTTTATCACCGATTTCTTTTGAATTGTTTAAAAGACCAAAAGCAACAATTCCTGCTTTATCTTTACCTTTATAGAGACCTTCCATTGATGCAAGTTTCATAGGTTGACTAAGTGCTACTTGGTGTGCAGATTGATCCCCTGTTGTGATGAGGTACATAGAAGCAAGAAGACCAAAACTTGAAGCTACAATGATGCTTCGTCTTGCAAATTCTGTATCTCTTTTTTTCAAAAGATACCAAGCACTAATACCAATTACAAAGAGGGAAGCGAGAACATAACCACTACTAACAGTGTGTAAAAATTTACTCACTCCATTTGGGTTAAAAAGAATTTCCCAGAAATTGTGCATCTCATTTCTTGCAGTATCTGGATTAAATTGCATCCCTACAGGGTGCTGCATCCAGCCATTTGCTAATAAAATCCAAAGTGCAGAAAGATTTGAACCAATAGCTACAAGCCATGTAGAAGTAAGGTGCATCTTTTTACTTACTTTATTCCAGCCAAAGAACATAACGGCGAAGAATGTTGACTCCATAAAGAAAGCCATAAGCCCTTCAATAGCAAGTGGTGCTCCAAAAATATCTCCAACTATCCAAGAGTAGTTTGACCAGTTGGTACCAAATTGAAATTCCATAATAATACCAGTAGCAAGACCGATTGCAAAGTTAATTGCTAAAAGCCCCATCCAGTATCTTGTAATAGTTTTCCACTTTTCATCTCCAGTCTTTACATATATAGTCTCCATAATTGCGACTATAAATGTCAAACCTAAAGTAAGTGGTACGAATAGCCAGTGGTAGAGTGCAGTGAGTGCAAACTGCGCGCGTGACCAGTCAACGAGTAAAGCAGTGTGTTCCATAAATTAGTTCTCCTTTGTGAGTTGGTTTAAGATGTATTGGCTGCGTTCTTGATCAGTGTGAAACTTCTCTTGCAATACATCTGGAAAAAATAGCCATTTAAGAATGGCAAACATAACGAATAGTTTGAAAATTATGAGTAGCCAAAGAGTTTTTCCGACCTTCATATTTACAAAACCATCGTAGTACAAGTAGTAAACGGATTTGAAAAACTGTGTTATTCTAGTTTTCATAAGAGAATGTTATTGCAATAAATATTAGGTATTAATAAATTAAAATAATTAATGTTATAATATATGTCTATATTTATTTAAATATGAATATTTAAGAACCTTTGAGGTGTTGTCACGCTTAAATTTTCTCCCAAAAAGTACCTTGTGGAGTGTCCATAAGATTGACATTAAAAGCTAAAATTTCATTACGAATGCTATCTGAGAGAGCAAAATCTTTTGCTTTTTTTGCTTCGTTTCGTTTAGCTATAAGTGTGTCTATTTGCTCTTTTGTGGCACTATCTACACCAAATTGAAAATATTCATACGGGTTTTTTAGACCAAAACCGAGTAGTGTTTCGATGTAAGTAAGGTTCGCCATTGTATCTCGTTTCAGTTGTTTATGTTTTCCTGCTGTATCAAGTGTTTCATTTGCATTGCTTATCATTTCATCAATAAGTGCTAGCGCAGTTGAGACATTCATATCGTCATTAAGTGATTTGAGAAGAGATTTTGTAAATGCAGTATCTTCTTCATTTTTGGCAAGACCAAAAAGGCGTTTTTTGAGACGGTAGAGTCTATCAAGACGCTTTTTTGAGTGCATTAAATCTTCGGTGTTAAAGTTAAAGTCACTACGGTAATGCGTACTTAAAAGATAAAAACGCAACACCTCACCATCATGCTCTTTAAGTGCATCTTTAAGAAAAAAACTGTTGCCTAAAGATTTACTCATCTTCTCTCCGTCAATATTTACAAAACCATTGTGCATCCAGTAGTTTGCAAGAGCATGATTTGTAGCACAGCGTGTCTGTGCTGCCTCATTTTCATGATGGGGAAAGAGCAGGTCAGCTCCTCCACCATGAATATCTATGGCAAATTCTCTGTTTTTATAAGCAAGATGTTTCTCTATCATGGCAGAACACTCCAAATGCCACCCAGGACGACCTGCTCCAAAAGGAGAATCAAAAGTAACAGAGTCATCTTTAACACTTTTCCAAAGAGCAAAATCAGCACTATTGCGTTTAAACGAAGAACTCTCTATGCGTTCTTGTTTATCTTCTTCATTTTGAATGCGATGTGAGAGGCTAAGGTATTTTGCATCGCTTGCTGTATCAAAATAGACATCACCATTAGCTGTTTTGTAAGCATGCCCTTTGTCTAAGAGTTGTTGGATAAGTGCATACATCGCTTCAAGACTTTGTGTTGCTTTTGGTTCTAAAGTAGGGCGTTTAACTCCAATGGCTTGCATCTCTGTATGAAAAGCATCTGTATAGAAATCGGTAATCTCTTTTATATTTTTTTTCTGTTCTATCGCTTTTTTTATGATTTTATCGTCAATATCGGTAATATTACGAGCATAGGTTACGGTGTAGCCATTTGCTTCTAACACGCGTGTAAGCAGGTCAAAAACAAGTGCTGACTTTGCATGTCCTAAATGGGCATCATCATAAACCGTAGGTCCACAAACATAGAGTGTTGCATTTGCCTCTTTAAGAGGTGTAAATTTTCGTTTTGTTTTTTGTACAGAATCAAATATATGCACTGATAGAATCCTTTAATAGTGTAAGTAAAAATGTAAATGCAATGGCACCTACAATAAGATAAATAAGCTTTTTATTTAGAAGTATAGCAAAAAAACGCTCCTTGCCAAATACTTTAATAGTAAAAAAAAGACTTACAAATCCACCAAGAGTACTTGCAAGTGCTAGTCCAGATGTGCCAAAGGGGGAGATAAATGTAAGTGCTAAGAGAATGTAAGTAAGGAGTGAAATAGTGGCTATTTTAGCAGCATGCATCTGCATCTCTTTTGCATAGAGCCAAAGAACAAAGAGTTTTTGTATGCCAAAGGGGAGTAGTCCTATCATATACATTTGTAAAACAGCGCTTGTATTTGTAGTGTCAGTAGCACTAAACGCCCCATGCTCAAAAAGTAGTTTTATAATTTCTGTAGAGAGGACAATGCCACCGATGGTGCTTGCTGTGAGTAATGCACTTAAAAACCAAAAGGCTTTTTCTAAGTTTGCCAAGGCTTTTTTCTCATCATTGTTTTTCAAGTAGCGTGAAATTTTTGGAAAGAGGGCTACAGAGGTGGCAATAGCAAAAAGAGCAAGGGGAAGCTGAAAAATACGGTTTGCATAGTAGAGATAAGAGATGGATCCAGTTGCCAAAAATGATGCTAAAAAAGTGTCTAAAAAGGCACTGACCTGTGCCGTAGAATTTCCCCACATGGCAGGAAAAAAGTTGCGTTTAAATTTGCTGGTATCTTCTTTTATAAGTTTTGATTTTTGAGTAAGATATTGAAAGCCTCCATAAAGCAACTTCATAAGTCCCATTTTATAAAGAGTTAAAAGATGTACGCCTACTTGTAAAGAACCACCGATGACAACACCAAAACTTAAATAATAGACTATAGTACTTTCATTTGTGTTTTTTGAGAGTAGGAGTGCAAAAATGAGTGAGAGATTTAAGAGTGCTGTTGAGAATGCTGAAGTGGCAAAATGTCCTTTGTATTGCAAAATAGAACTTAAAAATGTGACTATGAAAATAAGTGGTAAATACCAGAAATTTATGGCAACATAAGGGGCTGCAAGATGAATTGTCTGGGCATTAAAGCCAACGGCTATGGCTTTTGTAAAGAGTGTAGGAAGAAGATTTACAAGTAGAGTGATAATGAGAATAATGGAGAGAAAAAGCAGAAATATATTTGCACTAAATACTGCTTTGTGCTTTGTTCTTGCAAACGCAGGCATAAAAACTTGCGTAAATGCACCCTCTGCAAAAATACGACGAAATAGATTTGGCAACTTAAAGGCAATGAAAAATATGTCACTGTAAACATTTGCACCAAGGGCAGATGCCGTGAGTAAATCTCTGATAAATCCTAAAACTCTTGAGAATAATATTCCTGAACTATTGGTAAAAATGGCTTTGAACATAGGCTTCTTTTTTGTAGATTTACGAAATTTTAACAAAGGTTTGGTTAAAATATCCCCTATAAAATTAAAAAATAAGTTTGGTACATAATATATGGCATTTTTTTCTTCAAAAAAAAAGAGTTCTCAACCCGTTGTTAAAAAAGTAAGACCAGTGGTAGTTCGTACACAAAATATTGCAAGTGAAATTTTTAAAGTAGCGAAATCGTATGAGATTCAGCCTGAGACTTTAGATTTTAATCTTTTTGATGTACAGACATATACTCGTGTTTTGCTTGATGGACATTCTGGGGATACAGATTGGAATGAAATATCGCCAGATAGATTACATGAACTTGATACCAATACACAATTACTTAATCCTAATTTTCAAATAAAACAGGTTTATGAGGTAGAAATATTTTTAAAACAGCCAGATGCTTCTATTCCATGTAGTGATTTTAAAACAGTAGTAGGTGCAAATGGATCAAAGAGTAAAGTTTACTTAAGTGTACTTTCTGGTTCAAAATTATTTCAATATTCAAAATTTGCAGATGATTTTGAAAATATACTTAATAAAAAGAAGGTACGAGCAGGTATTTTAATCTATATTTTTGATGAGATGGTTCCTTCTCTTATATCCAAACTCTCTGCACAGTTAGAGGTGGCAGAAGAGTTGGGTTTTACAAAAAATGAAACTTATTTGATTGCCCAGTCACCTGAGCCTACTGTAACCATAAATGATAAAATAATACTTCATTATGAAACAAATCATGAAATAGATGAAAATACAAGAATAGACTATGCAGCGCGTGGATTTATTCAAAATGTAAAAGAGGGTGATATTCTTATTGAATATATTAAGCCACAACTTGGAAAACCTGGGCGTAATTGTCGTGGGAAGTTTATGAATCCTGAAGAGCCTGTAGTTAAATATGAACCTACTTTTCAAGTCGATGAGACTATTAGAAGTGTTGAAGATGATAAATCAATTCAATATATTGCAAAAGAAAATGGGTATATAGCTTTTGAAAATAATACTTACTTGATAAAAACAGAAGTAGATGTTGGTGAGATAAGTTTTAAGACAACTGGTTCGATTGAAAGTGGTGTTGATTCTGATGTAAATATTTTTGTAACTGAAGCAGATGCTATTAAGGATGCTATTGGTCCTGGTATGATTGTTGAGGTGAGTGAAATTGACATTGATGGGAATGTTGGTTCAAATGCAAAAGTTATTGCTAAAAAAGCGAAGATTGGGGGACAAACTCATAAGAGTGCTATGATACGGGCTGATGATGTAGAAATTCATGTCCATAAGGGGAAGGCTTATGGTAAAAAAATTCTTATTAATCGTCTTGAACATGGAAAGATTGATGGAAATGAGGTGCATATTGATCAAGCCTTAGGTGGACACATCCGTGCGAAAGATATAACAATAGATGTCTGTGCATCACATGTTCATGTAACAGCTTCAAGGCGTATAGAAGTAAAACAGCTTGTAGGAAGTGAAAATAGTTTTACTATTGATCCTCTATTAAAAAAAGATGAACAAGAGGATTTAGAAGAGAATACACAGCAGATAAAAGATTTAGAACAGGAGTTAAAAAGTATAAAAAAAGAGTTGAAAAAATATACTATTTTTATTAAAGAAGGAACGCCTGCCTTTATGGAAATAAAAAAGCGTCTAATTCATTATAAAAAAAATGGTGTGAAATTACCTGAGAGTTTTGTAAAAAAATATAAGCAGTTTCAAAAGATGCAAGAAAGGCGTAAAAATTTGAAAGAACAAAGTGATGTAATGCAAGATAAATTAAATATGCTCACAACAAAGACTGCCTCCTTTCAAGATAATATTTTTGATGCAAGAGTTATAATGAGAGATCGATGGAAAGGGTATAATGTTATCAAATTTAGACTTGTTGACCCCCCTATGGAACTTGTTTATAAACCGATGGAAAATTCAAATGAACATATATTTGGTTTGGTGCAAATTGATGATGACGAATATGCAATTCGTCCTATGAAAGAGGAGTTAGAATGATAGTTGGGTTACAGGGAAAAATAGTATATAAAGAGCCATCTTTTGTACATATTGATGTTCATGGTGTTGTTTATGAGGTTTTTATCTCATTGCATACTTTTTCTGCGATTGAGAGTGAGAGCGTTTCACTTTATACCACGCATATTATCCGTGAAGATGCACAGTTGCTTTTTGGATTTTTAGAGATGGGTGAAAAAAAACTCTTTGCACGCCTTATAAAAATAAGTGGCGTAGGTCCTAAAGTTGCTATGGCAATCTGTTCTACTTATACACCAACACAGTTTGCAACGGTTATAAACAATAAAGATATGAACGGTGTAAAAAAAGTTCCAGGAATTGGACCTAAAAGTGCAGGGCGTATTTTAGTAGAGTTGAATGGCTTTGATGCCGAAATACTTACTGGAGGGGAGACCTCTTCAGGCTCTTTGGCATATAGTCAAGCAAGTGAAGCATTAGAGGCGTTAGGATTTAAAAAAGATAAAATATCAAAAGCATTGAGTGCATGTGAAGGCGAAGATACAGCATCGCTTGTTAAAGGTGCATTAAAGCTACTACAAACAATTTAAGAAGGAAAAAAATATTGAAATTAACTATATTATTTGGTGGTGCAAGTTTTGAACATGAAATTAGCATTGTCAGTGCAATAACGATTAAAGAGAAGCTTGCTTCTTTTGATTTAACATTTATATTCTGTGATACAGACCATTCGTTTTATCTTATAGATGCATCAAAAATGAAAGCAAAAACATTCTCAAGTGGTGAGCATAAAAAAATGCCTCAACTAACTCTTGAAAAAGGGTGCTTTATGCAAAAAGGTATGTTTTCAAAGAGTGAATATAATAGCGTAATACTCAATCTTATTCATGGTGCAGATGGTGAAGATGGAACTATTTCGGCATTATTAGATTTTTATGGTATTGACTATATTGGACCGAGAAAAGATGCGTGTACTTTTTCGTATGATAAAAGATATACAAAGTATTTGTGTGATGCTATTGGTATAAAAAGTGTGAAGTATGAAGTTTTACATAAAAATGATGTGGCAAATATTGAGATTCCGTATCCTATTATAGTGAAACCTTCTCGTCTTGGAAGCTCTATTGGTGTGAGCATAGTAAAAGATGAGAGTGAACTTGATTATGCTTTAGATGTTGCGTTTGAGTTTGATACTACCGTAATAGTTGAGCCATTTTTAGAGGGTGTCAAAGAGTACAATCTTGCGGGATACTGTGCAAAAGATAAAATGCATTTTTCAATAGTAGAAGAACCTCACAAAGAGGAGTTTTTAGATTTTGAAAAAAAATATATGGACTTTTCAAGAAGTGAACAGGTTTTAAGTGCTGATATAGGAGAGGAACTTATAGCACGGCTAAAATCAAATTTTCAAAAAGTTTATAGAGATCTTTTTGAAGGTGCATTAATCCGTTGTGACTTCTTTGTTTATAATGATGAAGTATTGCTTAATGAGATAAATCCCATTCCTGGCTCAATGGCAAATTATCTTTTTGAAGATTTTACACAAGCCATAGAATTACTCTCTCAATCACTCCCTAAAAGAGAAAAAATAAAAACTAATTATGAGTATATTCACTCTATTTCTAAGGCGAAAGGGAAGTAGATATGGCACAAAAATCCATTGTGTACTGTGGAGATAACATTGATATAAGTTATGAAATTGTCAATCCAAATGAGAAGTTTGATTTTATTGTCTTACATGGTTGGGGAAGCAATAAAAATCTTATGAAACAGTTTTTTTCTCCCTATATGAAAGGATTTAGACATATTTACATTGATTTACCAGGCTTTGGAAATTCAACTGCTTCTTGTGCCATGCAGACAAAAGATGTGGCAGATATTGTAAGAATTTTTTTGCAAGAGATAAAGGCTTCTTCTACTATTGTGCTAGGACACTCTTTTGGTGGGAAGGTTGCTCTGTTGTTAGAGCCAAAACTTTTAGTGCTTGTAGCGAGTGCTGGAATATATGTGCCAAAGAGTTTTACCATAAAAACAAAAATAGCTGTGTTTAAACTTCTTAAACTTCTTGGTTTAAGTAAATTTCGCTCTCTTTTTGTAGCTGATGATGCAAAAGAGTTAAGTGAAGAGATGTACACAACTTTTAAAAATGTGGTGAATGAAGATTTTACTCAAGAGTTTGCCTCATTTTCTGGAGAAGCTTTGCTTTTTTGGGGAAGAGAAGATTCTGCTACGCCACTCAGTTCGGCACAAAAAATTCACTCGCTTATAAAAAATTCTGAGCTCTATGTTTATGATGGAGACCATTACTTTTTTATGAACAATGCAGAAGATATAGCAAAAAAAATAGAAAAAACTTTTTTCACTTTAGGAGAGTAGATGCAAAATTATCAACTTCTTGCTTCCTTCGTAACAAATGTTGTCTTTGTTATGTTACTTGGGTGGTACCTTATTACCAATTTGCAGTGGTATGACTATAAGATAGAGAGAGTAATCTTTAAACATCATAAACCTTATTGGCATATTCTTTACTTTATTATTCCATTTGTTGCTTACTACACTACTGGAAAATATTTTATTATCTTTTTTATTTTTGCTTTTTTGCCTGCTATTTTTGTCTGGTATAAAAAACTCGATAAAAAACTTGTACTTACTTGGCGTGTCAAGCGTTTTCTCATTCTTTTAGTATCACTTACACTTTTTCAAGATATTTTATGTACCTTAAAAGAGGGATGTTCGACCTATGGCGTTTTACTCCCTTTAGCTATTGCTTACATTGGGAGTACAGTTATAGAGAAGTATCTTTTTACTATCTATAAAAAAGAGGCAAAGAAAAAGTTACAAAGTATGCAAGATTTACAAATAATCTGCATAACAGGAAGCTACGGAAAAACAAGTATAAAAAACTTTGTAGCACAAATTTTGTCAGAGAAGTTTAGCGTCTATGCAACGCCAAGAAGTGTGAATACTTTGGGTGGTATAGTGGCTGATGTGAACAATAATCTTCAAGAAAACACTCAAGTTTATGTTTGTGAAGCTGGAGCTAGAGAGACGGGTGATATAGAAATTATTACAAAATTTTTAGAGCCACAGACAGTGATTGTTGGTCGGGTTGGTGAAGCCCATATTGAGTATTTTAAGTCACTGCA
>JALSWC010000215.1 GCA_027060825.1 Sulfurimonas sp. | reverse complement strand
ATATTGTTCATGTCAGAAGTGACATAAAAAACTTATTCCACGCGGATGTGGTGAAATTGGTAGACACGCCAGACTTAGGATCTGGTGCCGCAAGGTGTGAAGGTTCAAGTCCTTTCATCCGCACCATTCAATATAAATAATCTCTCAAAACATCGTTAATTACGGCTCAAAACAACATATTTAAGTTTCAATAAAATCTACTTTAGTCACCTATTAGTCACCAGACATAAAAAACTTACTAAAAATTAACCTAAAACAGACACTTACTTTAAGTTTTAAAAGTTCAAATTTAATTTTTCACTCATCATCTAACTTCAAGTCTCATCAATTGTACTCAAACTATACCAATAATGGCTTTAAATCAATAAAGCAAACTAGACTATGCATTTTTGTATAATTTCCCTGTTAATTATTCAACGGGGTACCAAGTGTTTCACTCCCAAGTGAAGGAAGCTAACTTTGGCTTCCCGTTGAGTAATTCATCATGGGAGCACTTGGTACCTGTTCCTCACTCAAACACATTTTACTGTTCAAATAATCTGATAGGCGTATTATCAAGCGTCTGGTGAAGTAGATATAGCATTTATGAGTAATATCATAGTTAAAAGGCATAATGCGTACCTGATATATCGAAAAAAAAGTAGAAATTGATACAGTTGCGGCTGGTTCTCACAGGGAAACTAAAAGAGGAATCGACTACATGCAGATAGTGGCGCTGTGGATAATACTATGCTCTCATCACCTTCTCATACCCGACCTAAACCAAAAACTCTCACATATTTGGCATGGAACAGATAGTACAGCACAACCGACTATCACATGGTATGCTCTTGCTTAGCATGTAAAAGGCGAAGAGGCACAAATCGACCGACCGATCGAAACGATGGAATTATAACATTTTGCATGATAAATGCAAAATAGTTAAAATCGAGAGCCTACAAGTCTGCCAAATTTTTTGGAAAACTTGAAGCCCTAATTGCAGTTTCTCACTCCCTCCTCACTCTGGAATTCGTAAGGTTAGTGTAGGGGAGATTACACAGAGAATTATTAGTATATTATTAATAAAGAGGGTTTTATGGGTAAAAGTGATAGAGCTACTTAAGAAAACTTGATTTTATATCAATTTCTATCTGTTCTCTATCATAGATTGTCACACCGCAGAACTCAAAAATATGTACTTCTTTCATCAAAGCACCTCCTTTATCTACGTTTGAATAAATCCAACTTGGGGATCTATCGAAATAAATTGCTAGTTCTTTTTTTGTTAAAAATTTTTTATTAGAAATTTCCGTTATACGGGGCCTTACTAAAAATTTTGATATAACATGTAAAACATCTGCAATGTGACAAGCTAACTTACTCATTAGTAGAGATAAGCCTTAAAAATATAGTCACTAAAAAGTCTGACAAGAAATAAGTGATCAATTCATCTCAAGTTTACCATGATTAGTGCTTGTTATTTTTTCTCATTTTAAGAAGATGTTCAATCCTCCATATGAGTTCTCATTGTTTGTCATATTTAGTTTCGTCTAAATCTATTCTTTACATTAGTTTTGATTCAGTTCGATTGCGCAATTTCTATTCGCTAATTATTTAGCTTTACTACTTGGCTTTTGTTTCCAGTTGTACATCTTAATAGTTAAGATGCAACACAAAAGTCGCTTGTTATTTATTGTCACCATGTTGTGTAAATACAGGTAACTCTTGTTCTCGTGTCCTACACCTCCGAGGAAAGACACTCTATATACCCACTAAAATTTTATATTTCTTTCATTAACAATCGGCAAATAAACTCAAATGTCATCAAATTTAGCTAAAATAAAGAAAAATAATTTTTAATAATCGGAATAAAAAAGATATGGCAAAAGCAAAACAAGAAGAGTCGATAGAAAAACAACTATGGAAAGCCGCAGATAAACTACGAAAAAATATTGATGCTGCTGAGTATAAGCATGTGGTGATGGGGCTTGTGTTTTTAAAGTATATCTCCGATAGTTTTGAAGAACTATACAACTCACTAAAAACGGAAGTTGAGATGGGTGCTGACCCTGAAGATAGAGATGAGTACAAAGCTGAAAATGTATTTTTTGTTCCTCCTACTGCTAGGTGGTCATTTCTACTCTCAAATGCTAAACTACCAAATATAGGCAAAGTTGTTGATGAGGCTATGGATGCCATAGAGAAAGAGAATAACTCACTTAAAGGCATACCTATCTACACAAGTCAAACTAAGCAAAAATTAAGTAAAATACGATAAAAAAAGAGAAAAATATGGAACTTCGTTTAAAAAAAGATTTGATATAATGGTAAAAAGTGCAGTTCATGCTCAGCAACAAGCTACTAATGGACTAAAAATACTTCTAGGTAAAAACGCAATATCTCAGGTGCAAGCGGTATGGAGATTTTTAAATAATCCAGATGTAACCATAAAAGAGCTGTATGAGCCTCTAATAACACATTTAGAAAAAGAGATACCTTCTCAGTGTGATAAATATGTGCTTGCCCCATCAGATTGGTCTCATTTAGATTATAAGAAACATACATCTAAAAAAGAGTTGAAATCTGAGAAAGGAAAAGATACCTGTATGACGATAGGCTATGACTACCAAGGTATGATAGCTGTAAGTGATAGAACAGGTGAACCTATAGGGATACTAGACCATAACCTAAAAACAGCAGATAACTGTTACTCTACTTATGATGATAAGATAGATATGAATCTAACTCATTTAGAAGAGTTGAGAATTAGAACTAAACAGATGAGTGATACTCTTAAAACAGATAAACGAATTGTTAATATTGTAGATAGAGAATCAGACAGTATAGCCTTTATGAGGGGATTAGATGAAGATAATCAACTCTTCTTACTCAGAGGTAAAAACAACTCTAAAGTAGATTATTATGATAAAGAAACTGATACAACAATAAGCATTAAACAAGGAGAGTTAGCTAAAAAATTACCACTAGGAAAAAAAGTAAAACGAATAAAATACAAGAAAAAGAGTGTAACTATATTTGCAAATGAATGCGCTATAAGTATCTCAAGAGATGCTACTAAGATGATTACTAATTCTGATGGAAAAAAGAAGCTACAAAGAACTCAAGGTAAAACTTTAAAATTAAGATTTGTAGTTGAGAGATTAGTAAATGATAAAAATGAAGTTGTAGCAGAATGGTTGTTACTCTCTAATGTGTTTGATAAAGATATAGATGCATCCTCTTTAGCTAATTGGTACTATTACAGATGGAAAATAGAGAGTTATTTTAAACTACTCAAATCATCAGGTTTCAATCTTGAAGAGTGGCAACAAAAAGAACCACTAGCCCTATTTAAAAGGCTTCTAGTCGTTTCAAATGCTTGCATACTTGTTTGGAAAATAGCAAATGATGAGAGTGCAAATGCAAAACAGATACGAGACTTTTTAATAAAACTTAGTGGGAAACAGATTCAAAAAGGTGTTGTATTTACATATCCAGCACTACTGAGCGGTTTAGAGAATTATTTGACAACTTTAGACTTATTACGGCAGTTTAGTGTTGAAGAACTGTTTAAAATGAGGGATGAATTAGTTGAACTGATTGGTCTTGAGGTTTAGATTTGGTTTGTGTAGAGAGGTATG
>JALSWC010000214.1 GCA_027060825.1 Sulfurimonas sp. | reverse complement strand
GCATTAAAAAGTGGTAGTTTATACTCAAGTCTTTTCAACTCCTTGTCATACCCTTCATCACTTTTAAGTGCAGTTTCCATAGCTTTTACAAGCTCATTTATAAGCTTTGAAGTTGGTCCAAGCTCAAGAAGTTTTTCTTTTAAAACAGCTTTTTTGTAAGTTATTGTAAGGTAATACTGGACTATCTCTTCTGTCAGTTCACCATCAAGATTTTCAGGTGCTTTTTCTGTTATTTTGATCCACTCTTTTTTTGCTTTTTCTAAGGCTTTAAAACTTGTAGAAACTTTTTCTACTCTTGTTTTATCTTTTGTAGATGGGGGCTTTGTTGTAGCATTCTCATTGTCTGCTTCACTCTCATCGCCATCATCTTTTTCATCCTCAAAACTTCTAAAAAGCTCTTTTACGCGTCGCTCACGGTTAATAAGAGGTTCTTTATAGTCAAGAATGAAATTTATAAGGTAGGGAACTGAACAAATAGCATCAATGATAATGCTCTCACCACCTTCTATTTTTTTAGAAATCTCAATCTCTTCCTCTTTCGTTAAAAGGGGGATTTGTCCCATTTCTCGAAGATACATACGAACTGGAGAATCAGAACGAGACCATTCTAAAAGTTCATGCTCTTTTAAAATGTCAAATTTATCTGTTTCATTATTTTCAAGCATCTTTCTTTGTGCATTACGGCGTGCTTCTGCCTCTTGATCATTGAGGCGTTTTGCGTGTTCGCTCGAAGTATAGACACACTTTTTATTTTTTTGTATAAGTTTGAAAACATTTTTTGATTGTGCTACTGTTGGTTGTTTTTCAAATAGTTGGACTATTGATTCATAAGTCATGCAGTCTTTTGATTTGTGCTCTTGAAAAAAAGTCTCTAAAGCTTTGTTGAGTTCTTTTGCTGTCATTCGGAGTATGCCCCATTTTCTGTTTTAAGGTTTTTAAAAGGTGGATTATACCCAAATTTTCTTAAATTACACTTTTTTACTAGCATTATTTTTTTTGGAACACTCTTTGCTTTTACTTTTTTAGTAACTCTAAAACTAGGGAAAAATAGATGGATACAGGATACTACAGTGCAGCAGCTGGAATGGTTACACAGTTTAATAGGCTAAATGTTGTTGCAAATAATTTGGCAAATGTAAACACGGCAGGATTTAAACAAGATAATCTTATATTTGGCGACTATATGAGACTTTATAAAAATACTAGAGATGAACTTCCTCATGCAAATAATACAAGAGCGGGTGCTAAATTTTTAAATAGAACAATGGCTAGAGTCCCTCAAGTTGTTGATAAATATACAAATTTTTCAGAAGGTAGTTTACAAAAAACTGGAAACTCTTTGGATGTTGCACTCTCTCGTCCAGGGCTGTTTTTTGCTGTAAAAACTCCTGAAGGTATTCGACTTACTCGTGATGGTTCATTTTCAACAAATAATGAGGGAACACTGGTAAATAGAGAAGGGTATGAAGTCTTACCAAGTGATTATTTTAGTTCAAAGCAGGGTATTAGCTTTTCAAATAGGGATAGTACTATTACAATAGATAAAAATGGACAAATTAGCACAAATATTCCAGGAAGTGTAAAATTAACATCAAATAAAAAAATAATGATATTACAACCTGACAACATTAGGATGTTGAAAAAAGAGGGAGACAACCTTTATAG
Organism: Sulfurimonas sp.; assembly: GCA_027060825.1. Classification (GTDB taxonomy): domain Bacteria; phylum Campylobacterota; class Campylobacteria; order Campylobacterales; family Sulfurimonadaceae; genus Sulfurimonas. The sequence goes on along the minus strand of JALSWC010000214.1, from coordinate 2,008 downwards.
TTTTGGTGCTATATCTAATGTAAGACCTATAAATCAAAGTGGTGCAGTAGATCAAGGATTTATTGAAAAAAGCAATGTAAATGCAGTAAAAATGATGACGCAACTTATTGAGACCAATAGACTTGTGGGGATGTATCAAAAAGTCATGGATACACAAATGAATGAGATGAACAAAGATGCAATTGACAAAATTGCAAGTAAAGCGTAAAAAAGGATATAAAAGATGATGCAAGCACTTAATACTGCCGCGACAGGAATGCTCGGGATGCAGACACAAATTGACACTACGGCAAATAATATTGCCAATGTCAATACTATAGGGTTTAAAAAATCGCGCGCTGAATTTGCAGATTTAATGTACCATGTTATGGATTATGCTGGAACATCTACAAGTGATACAACAAAAAGTCCAACAGGAATTGAAGTTGGATTAGGTGTTCGTCCGACTGCTATTACAAAAATGTTTACCGAAGGTTCACTTAAACAGACGGGAAATCAACTTGATATAGCAATTACAGGTCGTGGTTTTTTTAAAATGGAACTTCCTGATGGTACAAATGCCTATTCTAGAAATGGTGCATTTAAAATAGATAAAGATGGTACTATGGTAAATAGTGATGGATATCCCCTTGTGCCACAAATTGTTATTCCACCTGATGCAACAAATGTTAGTATTGGTACGGATGGTACTGTTACTGTTGTAGAACCTGGTCAAACACAGGCTACACAAGTAGGACAAATCCAAACAACAAACTTTATAAATCCTGCTGGATTACACTCTATGGGAAGTAACCTCTACCTTGAGACAGATAGTTCAGGACAACCAGTTGAGGGAACTCCTGGTGAGAATGGACTCGGTACACTGAGACAGGGCTTTGTAGAGTTAAGTAATGTCCAACTTGTAGTGGAACTTACTGATCTTATTACGGGACAGCGTGCTTATGATGCGAACTCAAAAATTATTACAACAAGTGATCAAATGCTCCAAACTACAAACAATCTGAAAAGATAGTAAACTCCTAAAGAGCGATACTTTTGCTCTTTAATTAACTTCAAATAACATTTTAGGTATAATCGCGAAATTACTTAATTATAGGATTTTATATGCAACAGGCAAACATAAATGGAAAAGTTTGGACATTTGGTAAAGATATTGACACCGATTTAATTATTGCTGCACGATACCTCAATACTTCAGTTCCAGAGGAACTTGCAAAGCATGTTATGGAAGATGCTGATCCAGAATTTGTAAACAAAATGAGTTCAGGTGACATTATTGTTGCTGATGAAAATTTTGGATGTGGAAGTTCTCGTGAACATGCTCCAATAGCACTTAAAGCTGCTGGTGTTGCTGCAATTATTGCACCAACATTCGCAAGAATTTTTTATAGAAATGCTTTTAATATGGGGCTACCTATATTTGAACTTAAAGAGGCAAATGAGATAAAAGAGGGTGATAAAGTAAGCATCAATATGAATGCTGGAACAATCACAAATGAGACAAGAAATAAAACATATGACTTTACTCCTATTCCTGCGTTTATGCAGGAACTTATAGATGCAGGTGGGTTGATGAATTTTGCAAAAAATGAAGTAGAAGGTAAAAAATAGATGAAAACATACAAAATAGCACTTATTAAAGGTGATGGAATAGGTCCTGAAATTATAGATGAAGCAGTTAAAGTGCTTGATGCAGTAGCTTCATACTGTGGATTTAGTTTTAAATATGATGAACTTCTAATGGGTGGTTGTGCGTATGATATTACGGGTGATCCTCTTCCTCAAGAGACAATATCTGGTTCTTTAAGTGCTGATGCTGTACTTTTTGGCTCAATTGGTGGAGAAAAATGGGACAATCTTCCTCGTGAAAAACGCCCTGAGAGTGGACTTTTACGCTTTAGAAAAGAGCTTGGTGTTTATGCAAATCTTCGTCCTGCTGTTGTTTATGATGAACTTGCTAATGCATCTTCATTGAAGCCTGAAATTGTTCGTGGTGTTGATTTGATGG
>JALSWC010000213.1 GCA_027060825.1 Sulfurimonas sp. | reverse complement strand
AAAAATTAAATCTTTTTTAGTTTAAAAATGGTGTCCTGTGATGGATTCGAACCATCGGCCACATCATTAAAAGTGACGTGCTCTACCAGCTGAGCTAACAAGACGATTGCCTCTTATTGTTAAGAGGTCGAAATTATAGACAAAAAGAATTTATATGTCAAGATATTTTGCAAAGAATTTAGAAAAAAGTCTCTTTATCCAGAAGAAGCAACATTTTTATGGCCATAAGTGCACTTTGATGCTGTACATAATTTCTATCTCCAAAAAAATGTAGATGTTTTTCAATGTGCTGTGTTTGACTACGGACACCAATATAAACAGTCCCCACTGGTTTTTCATCAGTTCCTCCTGCATCACCTGCTATCCCACTTATTGCAAGTGCATAATCAGCATCACTTACATTTAAAGCACCATCACTCATCTCTCCTACTACACCAGCACTTACCGCACCATTCTCTTCTAAAATAGTATGATTAACTGCAAGCCAATTCTCTTTGAGAGCGTTTGAATATGTTACTAAAGAACCATCAAGAATTTTTGATGCTCCATTTTGCTTTGTAAAATAATAAGCAAGTAATCCACCTGTACAACTTTCGGCAAAACTCACCTTTTTTCCACTATGGTAAAGTTTGTCAATAATATATTCAATAATATTTGAAGATGCTATAAATTTTTTAGGAAGTAATTTTTTAGATGCCTCCATAAATTTTGTAATATCTCCATACTTTTTACTATAAATATCTAGTCTCAACCATCCTTCAATTTTTTGTACAAAATCAAAATGCACTTCATAAGTTTGTGCAATGGGAGTAAGAATATTTATCAAGGTCTCCCTCTCCTCTTCAAAAATATGAGCAACTGCCTTTATCTCACTATTATGCAGTAAAATTTCAGGCATTTTTTCCCCTTCATCTATCTGCAAAACATTCACAGAAGAGCCATTATATTCTAAGAGGTAACTTCTCTCTTCAAATAGAGAAGCTTTTTGAGGAATAAGCATACCATCACGAAGAATTTGATTGTCATTCGTTGCCGTACAGATTACTTTTCCAATCGTTGAAAAATTCTGTTTTGTAGTAACAACCACAACTCTATTAGCTGCGTTTAGAGCCTCTTCAAGATAAAGGAAAAGAGATGTATCTGTATCTTTTAAAAAGCTTATCATATCTATAAAAGTAAGCTCTGCTTCTAAAGTTCGTAAAATATACTCTTTTAGAGGTGGGTTATATGTAAATTTATTACCAATAAATATTAGATGTGTTTTCATACCATATTATAGCAGTTTTATCAGCTTTTAAACACATTAAAGATACAATGCAAAGAATTTATAATAATATTTTGAGGTTTCAATGGACTACAAAGACACACTACTTTTACCGACAACAACATTCGCTATGCGTGGAAACTTAATAAACAATGAACCAAAGCGTTACTCTGCTTGGGATGAAAAGAAAGTTTATTTTAAAATGAAAAACAATCGCAGAAATGCTGAAAGTTTTACACTACATGATGGACCTCCTTATGCAAATGGGCATATTCACATTGGACATGCCTTAAACAAAGTTCTTAAAGACATCATCATCAAACATAACTATTTTAATGGAAAATCTGTACGATTTACTCCAGGTTGGGATTGTCATGGTCTTCCAATTGAGCAACAAGTTGAGAAAAAACTTGGCGGCAAAAAGAAAAAAGAGCAACTTGAAACTGCTGAGATTCGTAAACTCTGTCGTGAGCATGCTGCAAAATTTGTAGATATTCAAAGAGCTGAATTTAAAACACTTGGCATCATCGCTGACTGGGAAAAACCTTATGTAACTATGGACTACAGATTTGAAGCAAACATCTTTAGAACACTTTGTGATGTTGCTAAAAAAGGTCTCCTCATAGAACGCAGCAAACCTGTATTTTGGTCATGGGCAGAGCGTACTGCACTTGCTGAAGCAGAAGTTGAGTATGAAGATAAAGAGGATTACTCTATCTTTGTTGCATTTGAACTCGATGACGAGGCAAAAGAAAAATTAGGACTTGCAAAAGAGTCGAAAGCTGCTCCTGTTATCTGGACAACAACACCGTGGACTATGCCTGCAAATACAGGTATTTCACTTAATCCTGAAGAAGAGTATCTGCTTACCAGTGATGGCTATATTGTTGCTAAAAAACTTTACAACTCTTTAATAGAGAGCGAAGTTATTAAAGGTGAAGTTGTAAAAACTTTCCATGCAAGTGAGCTAGAAAATCTAAACGCAGTAAATCCTCTTAATGGAAGAAAGTCACATATTGTTCTTGGTGAACATGTCCTTATGGAAAATGGTACAGGTTGTGTCCATACAGCACCAGGTCACGGTGAAGATGATTACCGTGTAGGACTCAAATACAATCTTGAAGTTGTTATGCCAGTTGATGAGACAGGATGTTTTGATGCAACTGTCGTTCGTGAGAAACTTATTCCAAATGCAGAGGAGTTTGTTGGTCGTCATATTTTCAAATCAAATGAAGATATTTTAGAACTTATGGGTGATGCAGTATTACAAACAAATAAATTTGTCCACTCTTATCCACATTGCTGGAGAAGCCATACTCCACTTATTTACCGTGCTACAAAACAGTGGTTTATCTCTGTTGATGGAGTCCCTGAGGGTGAGAGTAAAACACTTCGTGAAATTGCACTCTCTGAAGTTGAAAAAACAAAATTTATCCCTGAAACAGGTCGTAATCGCCTTAACTCAATGGTAGAGAACCGTCCAGATTGGTGTATCTCTCGTCAGCGTGACTGGGGTGTGCCTATTGCATTTTTTAGAGTAAAAGCTACTGGTGAAGTACTTCTTGATGAAAAAGTTATGAATTTTGTTGCTATGATTTTTGAGATGCAAGGAAGTGATGCGTGGTACTCTATGGACATTTCACAACTCCTCTACCCTGGTTCAGGATACAAGCCCGAAGAACTTGAAAAAGTTACAGATATTTTAGATGTATGGTTTGATTCAGGTTCAACTTGGAACTCAGTACTGAAATCTCGTAACTATGATGCAGGGACATATCCAGCTGATTTATATGTTGAGGGAAGTGACCAGCATCGTGGTTGGTTCCAATCTTCACTCTTTTTATCATCTGCTGTACAGCATAAAGCACCATATAAAGGTGTTCTTACTCACGGTTTTACTGTTGATGAGAAGGGTGAGAAGATGTCTAAATCTAAAGGCAATGTTATCGCACCTGAAAAAGTGCTTAAAGAGTATGGAAGTGAAATACTCCGTTTATGGGTAGCTTCTTCTGATTATCAGGGCGATTTGAAAATTTCTCAAGGTATTTTAAAACAGACGAGTGAAAACTACCGTAAACTTAGAAATACTTTTAGAATTATGTTGGCAAATATTAATGACTTAGATGCACTTACTCCTAATGAAGAGATGGGTGATTTGGATAAATGGATTCTGAGTGTAACTGCAGATGTTTTAACAGAAGTACATACACAATTCTCAGAGTATAATTTTGTAAATGGTATGAGTACACTCAATAATTTCATAGTAAATGAACTCAGTGGTATGTATATTGATATGACAAAAGACAATCTATACTGTAATGCAAAAGAGTCTAAACGCCGTCGTGCAAGTCAAAGTGCAATGGCTATGATAACAAAAACATTACTTACGCTTATGGCACCTATCTTGACATATACAGCAGATGAGATAGTTGAAAATGCACCTGCAATTAT
>JALSWC010000212.1 GCA_027060825.1 Sulfurimonas sp. | reverse complement strand
ATGCCTGATTCTATGAGTATAGAGAGACGAAATTTGTTAAAAGCATTTGGTGCAGAGCTTGTGCTTACTCCTGCGGCAAAAGGGATGAATGGAGCAATTGCAAAAGCAGAAGAACTTCAAAAAGAGATTAAAAATTCTATAATATTACAACAGTTTGAAAATCCTGCAAATCCAGAGATTCATGAGCTTACAACAGCAAAAGAGATTTTACGCGATACTGATGGTGAAGTAGATGCTTTTGTAGCAGCAGTAGGAACTGGTGGAACACTTACTGGTACATCAAAAGTCTTAAAAGAGCATAATGCTAACATAGCAGTTTTTGCAGTAGAACCCTTTGATTCGGCTATTCTCTCAGGGGAATCTCCATCTCCACATAAAATTCAAGGTATAGGGGCTGGATTTGTTCCTGCTGTTTTAGATACGCATTGTTATGGTGAAGTAATAAAAGTGAGTAATGAGGATGCCATAGAGACAGCAAGAATGTTGGCTAAAAAAGAGGGTTTGTTTGTAGGTATTTCAGCTGGAGCAAATGTATATGCTGCGATGCAAATAGCACAAAGAGAGGAGTTTCAAGGGAAAACTATAGTTACTATTCTTTGTGATACGGGAGAGAGATATTTAAGTACAGAGCTTTTTAGTGAATAAAAAGTTTTTAGAGACGATAAAAGTAAAGGATGGTAAGGTTTTTAATTTGCCATACCATCAACAGCGTTTAGAGCGTGCTTTAGTGAAAAATGTGTTGTGTTTAGAGCAAATCTTACATCCTCCAAAAGAGCAGGGAGTATTTCGTTGTCGGGTTGTTTATGATGAAGAGAGGTATGCAATAGAGTATTATCCCTATATGAAACGCAGTGTTAAGAGATTGAAACTTGTTTATGATAATACAATAGATTATGATAAAAAATATTCCAATAGAAACGCTTTAGAGAAGCTTTTTGCACAAAAAGATTTTGCAGATGATGTTTTAATAGTAAAAAATGGTTTGATTACTGATACAACAATAGCAAACTGTGCCTTTTTATATAAAGGTGAATGGCTAACGCCTCAAGAACCTTTGCTTATGGGTACAGCACGAGCCCGTTTACTTGATGAAGGTAAAATTAAAGAGGTACAAATTGGTGTAGATGATATAGTAAAATTTGAGGGTATGGCTTTAATGAATGCTATGATAGATTTTGATATAATACGATACAAAAAAATAGAGGATATAATTTGTTAGAAAAAATAATTCAAGATGAAGATTTTGGCGGCTTAATGAAGAAAAATATACAGGATTTAATTATTTTATTCTTTGAAAAAGAACAAAATTTTGCGATACTGTGCAAAATTGAGGAAGTTTCATTTAATCCTGAACTTCCTAAAGATATAAATAGCGAGTTTAGACCACTAACGCTCTTTTTTCTAGCGGGCTATACATTTGAGACAGCACACATTGAAGGTGAGTATCTTGTTTTTGAGGCTGGTTTTGGAAGTGATAATTTTGGGAGTATTGTAAGTGTACCACTTTTGAGTATTATGCAACTAATAGTAGATGAGACACCAGTTCTTATTAATTTGGCAGTGCAAACACACCATGAAGAGAAAACAACGCAAGCAAATGAGAGTGGTGTGAAGAATTCAATGGCTTCCTTTTTATCAAATCCAGAAAATTCTAAGTTTTTAAAATAAGAGGGAATTTCCCTTTTATACTCGGTGTAGAGATAAAAGGTAGTTGACTACATTGTCAACAAAAGCATCATGCTTTCTCTCTTTAAGATAAGCAATGTAAAAATGTCTTGTAATTTTATGATTTTTGAGTTTTGCTTCAAAAAGCCGTCCCTCTTCAATTTCAGCTTTAACAACATGGCGTGACATAATTGAAACAAGAGGTCTCTCTGCATTTTTATCGGCATGCATTATTGTCTCTTTTATTGAAGTTGGACTTGTAAGAACACCAATGACATTAAAACTATTACAATTTACACCTAACTCCTCAAAAGTTTCAGCAGTTAAGCGTCTTGTATGAGATTCTTTATTCCTACATATCCAATCAAAATTTAATAAATCATCAGCACCAACATGTTTTTTTATAACTTGATTTGAAAAGAGCACTAACTCATCTTCGACCCATTCTCTATAGATAATTCCATCCCTAAATATAGGTGATTCAATAAGGGCAACATCTATTTTTTTATCTTCAAGTTGGTCAACGATTTTTTCTGAAAGATCAACATTCATAAATACTTCATTGCCAATGCGTTTCTTTATTTCACCAAGATAATTGGGAAGGACATAGTTCCCAATGGAAAATGATGCACCCATAACAAAAGTAAACTCTTTATTAATAATTTTCATTAAATCTTTTTCACTTGATTGTATTGCTTTTTCAAGTCTTTGTGCAATTTTGTAGAGATCTTCTCCCTCTTTTGTAAGCACAATTCCATTTTTCTTTCTATCAACAATTTTAGTGTCTATATACTCTTCTATAAACTTAATTTGTTGTGTTACAGCGGGTTGTGAAATTCCTAGCTTTGCCGATGCCTTTGAAAAACTCTTCTCTTTAATAACCATCAAAAAAGTTTGTAATTTAGCAAAATCTCTTAACATAATAATTCCTATAAGTAATAATAATAGCAAAATTATAACTCAATATTATAATTATTGCAATAGTTTTGTGATAATTTAAAATTATTTTGTTATAATAGTATTAATCTGAAGTTAATAGTGGTTATAAATGGAAAAAATATTTAATAAATTAAACGAGTCACAAGCAAATGCAGTCAAGCAGACAGAGGGTCCTGTGCTTATTTTAGCAGGAGCAGGGAGTGGAAAAACCACTACAATTGTTTCTCGTTTGGCATACTTAATTGAAGAAGTGGGTATTCCTGCATCCAATACTTTGACGCTGACATTCACAAATAAAGCAGCAAAAGAGATGAAAGAGCGTTCTCTTTCTATGATAGAAAATATTGCCTATCCCCCTTTGCTTTGTACTTTTCATAAATTTGGCTTATTGTTCTTGAAATTTAATATTCATCTTTTAGGAAGAGCAAATAATTTTGTTGTAATAGATACGGATGATAAGAAACGAATTATTAAAAAAATAAATTCAGATTTGCCGACACCACTGATAGCCAGTGAAATTTCAAGATATAAAAATTCACTGCTTTCTCCTGATGATGCTTATAATCAAACAGAACTTTTTAATTATAAACAAATAGCAGAGGTTTATGCAAAGTATGAGAAATATTTACAAGAGAATAACCTTGTTGATTTTGATGATTTAATTGCACTTACCTATAAGTTACTTGATAAAAACCCTGAGCTTGCAAAAGCAACTTCTGATCGTTATAAATATATAATGATTGATGAATACCAAGATACAAATGAACTTCAATTAAAACTTTTACAAAAATTATGTACTTCTCACGATAATTTATGTGTTGTGGGTGATGATGATCAGAGTATTTATGGTTGGCGTGGTGCGAATATTAGAAATATTATTGAGTTTGATCAAGATTTTAGTGGTGCAACCGTTTTTAAACTTGAAGAGAATTACCGTTCTCGTTCTCCTATTTTAAAGGTTGCGAATGCACTTATTGAACACAATCGTTCCCGTTTAGGTAAAAAGCTTATTGCCACAAGAGGCAGTGGCGAAGATATTACTATTTTAAACTCTAATGATGAAAATGAAGAGGCGAGAAAAATAGCACAAAATATTCAAAAACTTTTAGATGCTGGTGTGCGTGCAAAAGAGATAGCTGTTTTGTATAGAGTGAATGTTCTCTCTCGTTCTATAGAAGAGGGATTAAATCGTTCTGGAATTAATTACAGACTAGTAGGTGGACTTCGCTTTTATGATAGAGCAGAGATAAAAGATCTTATTTCTTATATTCGAGTCATTACAAATCCTCATGATGATTTCTCTTTAAAAAGAATTATAAATAAACCAAAGCGTGGTCTAGGAAAAGCAAGTATAGATAAAATTGAATTGGCTGCGAATGCACATGGAAGCTCAATTTTTCAATATATTAAAGATGTAGATGTCCAAGAGTTAGAAGCCTTAGTAAAGAAGAAAAATACACTCACTTTAAAAACTTTTATGCAGAGTTTGGAGGATGTAGCTCATGCTACAAAAGAGTCCACCTATGATTTTATAGATATTTTAGAAGAGACTTTTCATGTAAAAGATATTTATGCAAATACACAAGATGCACAAGAACGCCTTCTAAATATGGATGAATTTTATGGACTTTTTCGAGATTTTATCAAAAAATCTCCAGAGGCAACTTTAGATGAGTTTTTAAATGAATTGACACTTCAAAGTGATCAAGATCAGGTTGAGGGTGAGAGTATATATATGATGAGTATTCATGCTTCAAAAGGATTGGAGTTTGAGCATGTTTTCGTTGTAGGTATGGAAGAAGGATTTTTACCTCTTATTGGAGAGGGAAGTGACCTTGAAGAAGAGAGGCGTTTAGGCTATGTTGCGTTTACTCGTGCAAAAGAGACGCTTACTCTTTGTCATGCATCAAGTCGTTTTTATAAGGGACGCAGAAGTGATTTGGAAAAAAGTAGATTTTTTAATGAAGCAGGGCTTTGTAAAGGCTCTTTAATAGTAGAAAAAAACAGTGCATTTAAAAAAGGTGACCTTGTTCGCCATAAAATTTTTGGCACAGGTCGAATTAATGGCATTAGTAAATCTGGTAGAGAGTTTAAATTAAATATTAATTTTGCTGGAACAAAACGAGAGATTCTGGCATCGTTTGTTGAGAGATTATGAATAGACTTATAGTAGCATATAAGCCTTCTGGAATTGGCTCAAATAAATTTCTTTATACGCTTAAACGCAAGTATTTAGAGAAAAAAGCTGGTTTTGCAGGAACACTCGACCCATTTGCAAAAGGAGTTTTACTTGTTGGATTTGGTTCTTACACAAAACTTTTTCGCTTTTTAAATAAAACACCAAAAACATACCGTGCGACCTTGTGGCTTGGTGCAAAGAGTGATACTTTAGATAGTGAGATGATAGAAGATATTGAGATTTTATCAGAGTTACAAGAGCAAAAAGTAGTAGAGGTTATTCACTCTTTAGAGGGTAATTTAGAGTATGAGCCACCTATTTTTAGTGCGAAGCGTATAAATGGGGAGAGAGCGTATGATTTGGCTCGTGCTGGGAGAGAGGTTGTTTTAAATAAAATAAACTCTACTATCTATGAAACAAAGCTTATGCATTATGCACATCCCTATGTGACTTTTGAAGCAACGGTGAGTGAGGGGACATATATTCGTTCTCTTGGGTTGATTATATCGCAGAGACTCGGCATTGAGTTTGGCTCTCTTACTATGCTTGAACGCTTAAATGAGGGACAGTTCTTTTATGAAAATGAAAAAGCCTTAGATATAAAAAAATCGCTCAATATCCCTCAAAACTACTATTTGGGTGATTATGATAATATAAAGTATGGAAGAGTGCTTGCATTAGAAGATTTTAAAACACAAGAAGCAGGAACTTACTGGATTGATAATGGAGATTTTATCTCTATTGTTACACTAGATAAAGCAGTAAAATATGAATTAGGCAGGATAGAATGTTAGTATTGGCAAGAAAAGTAGATGAATCTATTGTTATTGGGGATAATATTGTCGTAAAGGTAATTGCTGTGGAGAATGGTGTTGTAAAACTTGGTATTGATGCTCCAAAAGAGATTTCTATTATGCGTAATGAACTTTTAGAAGAGATTACTAAAACCAATAGGGCGGCTATGGGTAACTCTGATGCAAGTGATATTATGGCTCTCTCTAAGTTGTTAGGAAAGTAGTGATGAAGAAATACAAGGCTTTTGCAAAGGTAAATATATTTTTAAAAATAACGGGAATGCGAGATAATTATCATGAAATAGTTTCACGATTTATGAAAGTAGATGATTTATATGATGAACTTTTTTTTATTCCTAAGAGTGAACTTGATGGAGAAAAGTTTCAAATTGTAGGGAATTTTTCATGTGAGACAAAACAAAATACAATATATAAAGCTTATATTGCTTTGAAGAAAGCAACTTCGAGTGAGGCTTTAGAAAATTTGATGCGTACTCATGCTATAAAAGTTGAGAAAAATATTCCTGCTTTTGCTGGACTTGGTGGGGGAAGCAGTGATGCAGCAACCTACCTGAAAATGTGTAATGAAATATTGCATTTGGGATTGACTCTTCATGAACTCGCAGTAATCGGTCTTGGCGTGGGTGCAGATGTACCATTTTTTATTTATGATTATGAAAGTGCGAATGTATCTGGGATTGGTGAAGTGGTGGAGCAGTTTGACGAGCCTTTGCTCTCTTTTGATATTTTTACGCCTAATATAGAAATTAGTACACCAAAAGTTTATAAATCATATAGAGAAAATTTTTATAATCCTATTGATAAATCTCAAATAGAGTCATTAAAAATGATGAGGTCTCAAGAAGTTTTAGAAACTATGAGTGCTAACGAGGCAAATGACCTTTTTGCCCCAGCACTCAAAGAGTATTTAGAATTGAAGAACTATTCTAAAGAGAACTATTTTTTCAGTGGTAGTGGAAGTAGTTTTTTTAAAATAAAAGAGGATAATAATGGGTGAAACAATAGCAAAAAATAAAAAAGCATATCATGACTATTTTATTGAAGAGAAGTTTGAAGCAGGAGTTGTTTTAAGTGGAAGTGAGGTGAAAGGTTTGCGTGCTCATAGAGCAAATCTTAAAGATAGTTTTGTGCGATTGGTGAGAGGGGAAGCGTTTTTGTTTAATGCCCATATTGGGAGATTAAACACTACTCACCACTATTATGGGCATGAAGAGAGAGGAACACGGAAGTTACTCTTGCATAAAAAGCAGTTACAAAAGATGGAAAAGGCAGTCACTCGTGATGGCTATACAATAGTACCATTGCAACTCTATTTTAATGATAGAAATATTGCAAAAGTACAAATAGGCATTGCAAAAGGAAAACTTTTACATGATAAACGCAATGACTTAAAAGAGAAAGCACAAAAAAGAGATATTGCTCGTGCTATGAAGGATTATTAATGACACTATTTCAACTTATAATGCTTGGTGCATCGGCATTTTTTGCATATAAAATTTATGAACATATTCAAACACTGCAAGACCCACAAGAGAGTGATGTGAAGCCTGATGCAGATAGAACAGCAGAGGCATTTTCACCCTTTGATGCTTCCTCTTTGATTGATAAAGCAGATGATGCCATGCAAAAAGGTGATTTGCAAAAAGCACTTGCAATCTACTCAGAAGCGAATATTAAGGCACCTAACGACCCTGAAACACTTTTTAAAATGGGATATACTCTTGTCCAACAAAAGAGATATGATGAGGCATTAGAGTATTATAAAGAGGCTCTTGCACTTGATGCTAACAATAGTTATATACATCAGGCAATGGCATCACTCTATAGAAAAATGGCTTCGTTTGAAAAGGCAAAAAATCATTTAAAAAATTCACTTGAAATTGATGCAAACAATCCTATTACATACTACAATTATGGAAATTTACTTGTCGATATGAAAGATTTTGATGGGGCAAAAAAGATGTATGAAAATGCACTTCGTTTAGATGCCAATATGAAAGAGGCAGAAGAAGAGTTAGACAAACTTACAAAGGAATCTTAGATGAAAATAAAAGAAATTTATGAATTTTTAGACAAACTCTCACCCTTTAATCTGCAAGAGTCGTGGGATAATTCTGGACTCTTAATTGGTGATTTTGAAGATGATATTTCACACATTGCACTCAGTATAGATGTGGATGAAAAACTTATAGATTCTTTAGAAGAAAATACACTTTTAATTACGCATCATCCTATTATTTTTAGTGGATTAAAACAGTTGAATTTTTCAAAATATCCTGCAAATTTAATTCAAAAAATGATTCAAAAAAACATTTCAAATATTGCGATGCATACAAATTTTGATCAAACACACTTGAATGATTATGTAGCAACGGAGGTGCTTGGCTATAAAATTCGAGAAAAAAATGGATTTGTTGCTTATCTTGATGTAGATGAAGATTTTGATGTTTTTGTGAAAAAAGTATCGTCTGCGTTTGGTACTAAATATGCAAAAACTGTAAAATGTACAAATAGGGTAAAAAGAGTGGCATTAACGACTGGTTCGGGCTGTTCTTTGATGCGTAGTTTGGACGCTGATTGCTTCTTGACAGGGGATATTAAGTACCACGATGCTATGGAAGCTAAAAGCATAAAACTCTCCTTAATTGACATCGGACATTATGAAAGTGAGTGCTTTTTTGCCCAAATTTTACAAAAGCATTTGAAAATTTTAGGTTTAAAAGTTATAATTGCGTCATCAGAAAACCCATTCACATATATTTGATATATATTTAAGCCCAAAGGACACCAATGAATAAACATTTACAACACCTAATCGACCTTTCAATTATTGACAAAGAAATTGATGCATTTGAACCTCAAATTGAAGAAGCAAACTACAATTATGAAGCTGCTCTTGCAAAAACAAAAAGTATTGAGTCAGATATTGAAAACTTAACGAATGAGATAAAAGATGAAGAAGTTAAAAAATCAAAAAATGAGCTTCATCTTGCAGAACTTTCTCAAAAACTTGAAGAGAATGTAAAAAAAAGTTCAGAAGTAAAAACTGAACGAGAGATAAAATCTTTGCAACTTGAAGAAGAGATTGCAAAAGAACAAGTGACATTTGCTAATGAAGAGATTCAAAGACTTGAAAAAATTATTGAATCAAAAAAAGAGCAAATAGAAGCGGCGAAAATAACACTCGAAGAGTTGAGTGCAAGTCTTGAAAAAGTAAAAGCTGATGTTGATATAAAATTAGAAAAAATTAATAACGAAAGACAAGAAGTTTTCAAAAAGAAAGAGAAACTTTTATCTGAAATAAACCAAAAAGGTTTAGCTTTTTATCAAAAAATCCGTCGTTGGGCTAAAAATACGACTGTTGTTCCTGTTGAAGACCAAGCATGTATGGGTTGTCATATGATTATAAGCGATAAAGTTTACGCTGATGTAATCAAAGGTGAAGATATTACAAACTGTCCTCACTGTGGAAGAATTTTATATATGAAAGCGAATGAAGAAGAGTAGGCTTGAAGCCATTTTTTCTTTTTTACTATATTGTAAGTGTGGTGCTCTTTTTAGTAGCACTTCCACTTATTATTATTCTTTCGTTTAAACAAAAATACAGAGAGTCAATTCCTTCACGCTTTTTTCTTTTTAAAAACCCACCTTTTAAAAATTCTCAATCTATTTGGTTTCATGTATGCTCACTAGGTGAGGCACGAGCGTTGAAGCCTATTTTAGATAGATTAGGTGAAGAGAAAATTGTTATTACGACCATTACTCAAACGGGGCAGGACGAGGCTAAAAAGTATGATGCTGAGACTCGCTATTTGCCTTATGAAATGTATCTGCCTTTTTGGATAAAACCACAAAAGAAGCTTATTGTTTTAGAGGCAGAGTTTTGGTATATGCTTTTTGTTATGGCTCATGCTAGGGGTGCAGAGGTGATACTTTTAAACGCAAGAATTTCTGATAAAAGCGTTGAAAAATATATGAAATTTGCATGGTTTTACAAAAAGCTGTTGGCAAATGTTTCTACTCTGTATGTGCAGAGTGCAAATGATAAAAATAGATTTTTGGCACTTGGTGCAAAAAATATTGAAGTGATTGGAAATATTAAACTTGCAGGTGAGATTAAAAAAACTTGTGATTATGTGAAACCTGAGTGTGAGTTAATAGTGGCAGGAAGTACACATCCAAGTGAAGAAGCAACTGTTTTGAGTGCATTTAGTAGCTATAAAAGTGCAAATAGTAGAGCAAAATTGGTTATTGTTCCTCGACATCCTGAGAGATTTGAAGAGGTATATGCATTGATGCAAGAGTGTGCAGTCAAAGAGCATCTATCGCTTGAGCGTTTTTCACAAAATAAAAATTTTACAAGTGATTTGATACTTGTTGATATGATGGGTGAGTTAAATAATATTTATGCCATCAGTGACATAGCGATTTTAGGGGGAGCATTTAGAGATGATGTTGGTGGACATAATCCCTTAGAACCTGCATATTTTGGCTGTAAAATTATTACAGGGAAACACTTTTTTCACCAAAAAGAGCTTTTTAAATATGTACATCATGTGCAGTATGTGGAAGCAACAGAGATAAATGATGCACTCAAGAGAGCAAAAGAACTTCCTCCTTCCATAGTGGAAGAGAAGATAGATTTACAAAAAGTTATTGATAAAATTAAGGAATAAAATATGGCAACTGAAAAAGCATATAAATTATTGGCACAACAAGAAGGAATTTCTAATTCAAACGCAAAGTCTATGATAGATCGTGGACTTGTATATGTTGGAAATAAAAAGGTCATGATAGCGCGTGGAGAGATTGATGAGAGGACTATGTTTAGGGTAATAAAGATAGAAAAAGCAAAGCCGATTTTTGAAAATGATGACATTATAGTTATAGATAAACCAGCATATGTAAACTCTGATGAGATTGAGAGACAATTTCGAGGCACAAGACTGTTGCATAGACTTGACCGTGAAACAAGTGGTGTTTTAATGCTTGTAAAAAATGAAGAGTTTCGTGAAAAAGCAATAAAAGAGTTTGCTCAAGATAAAGTCTATAAAGAGTATATCGCATGGGTTGAGGGAATTATGACTGAACCTATTGAGGTGGATAAGGCTATTGTGACACAAAAGAAAAACAACAGAGCCTATTCAAATGTTTCACCAAAAGGCAAACCTGCAAAAACAGAATTTTTTCCAGATATTGTAAGTGCAAAAAAGACAAAAGTGAAAGTGATTATTCATAATGGGCGTACACATCAGATTCGTGTTCATGCAAGATATATTGACCATCCTATTGTGGGTGATGAACAGTATGGTGGTCGTCGAGCTAAACGCGTTATGCTTCATGCACATAAAGTAAGACTTTTAGGTATGGAATTTACTGCACCTGAACCAAAGAGTTTTAAAACTTTTGAATAAAAACTTAGCTACAATTCTATAAAAATTATTAAAAAGGGTATATAATGTTTAGTACTTTAACAGATTCATTTACAAATGCAATAAAAAAGATTCGATTTCATGATGATGACAAAGCTCTTTCAAAGGCTCTAACTGAGCTAAAGAAAAACCTTTTAAAAGCAGATGTAAATCATAAAGTTGTCAAAGAACTTATTGCAAAAGTGCAAATACGCACAAAAGAGAAGGGAATAGGAAAAGATCAATTTCTTGAAGCACTTCGTGAAACACTCAATGAACTTTTAGAAGTTGGAGGAAACAAAGGTTTTGTTTTTGCTCCAAATCCTCCAACTGTTATTTTGATGACAGGTCTTCAGGGTTCTGGTAAGACAACAACGACTGGTAAGCTTGCAACATATTTAAAAAACAAACAAAAAAAAGTTTTGATTGTTGCTGCCGATTTACAGCGTTTGGCTGCAGTGGAGCAACTTCGCCAGATTACGGCACAAATAGAGGTTGAACTTTATGAAGATGAGGCAACTAAAAATCCAGTAGAGGTAGTGAAATCTGCGATTGAATACGCAAACTCTAAAATTTTTGATGTTGTTCTTATAGATACTGCTGGGCGTCTAGCAATTGATGATGCATTGATGCAAGAGCTTCATGATGTAAAAAAAGTTGCAAAGCCTGATGAAATTTTTTATGTGGCAGATTCCCTTACTGGACAAGATGCCGTAAGAACAGCAACGACTTTTAAAGAAAAAATCGGTATTGATGGTGTAATTCTTTCAAAATATGATGGTGATGCTAAAGGTGGGGTTGCTCTTGGACTCTCATCTCAAGTACAGGTACCATTGCGTTTCATTGGTATGGGTGAGAAGATGGAAGATTTGGAACTCTTTTTACCTGAGCGTATTGTCAACCGTCTTATGGGATTTGGAGATGTCGAGGGACTTGCTGAGAAGGTAACAAATGCTATTGATGAAAAGCAAGCAAAAAAACTTACAAAAAAAATTCAAAAAGGAAAATTTAACTTTAATGACTTTTTAGATCAGATGGAACAGATGAAGAAGATGGGTTCTATGAGTTCTATAATGGGAATGATTCCTGGTATGGGAAAAATGTCTAAAGCTATTAAAGATTTTGATTTTGAAAACTCAGATGAGCTTAAAAATATTAAAGCGATGGTGAGTTCAATGACTAAAAAAGAGAGAGAAGATCCAGATCTTTTAAATAACTCAAGAAAACAGAGAATTGCAAAAGGGTGTGGACTTGAGGTTGTTGAGATAAATAGAATGATAAAACAGTTTAAAAATGCTGGAAAAATGGCGAAAAAGTTTTCTGGTAAAAATGGCATGAAACAGCTTCAGGCAATGATGGGTGGAGCAGGTGGCCCTGGTGGAATGGGTGGACTTCCAAGATAATTTTTGTAATTTAAGAATTATTTCGCTATAATTCGCCCGAAAATAAATTTTCTTAAACAATACCTCTGTGATAAGAAAATTTTTAACCTATATACTGGTTAAATGTGTACATCTAACTATAGAGATGGTAAGAGGGAAGCAAAAAATTTATAAATTTATTTTTTATATCTTCATTTATACTTCCCACGATTTCTTATCAATTTCAAATGTACAAATTTAACCAGTAATAGGTAAATTAAAAAAACAGGAAACAAAATGACAGTAATTAGACTTACTCGTATGGGAAGAAAAAAACAACCATTTTACCGTATCGCGGTAACAGATAGCCGTAAACGAAGAGATGGTGGTTGGATTGAACTTATTGGATACTACAATCCAATGACAAAAGAACTTAAAGTTGATAATGAGAGAGTTGATTATTGGTTAGGTGTTGGTGCTCAAATGAGTGACCGTGTTAAAAAGATAACTGGTCGTTAGTAGTTATGATAGCTGATTTTGTCGCACAATTTGCAAAACTGATAGCATCTCATCCAGATGATGTAAGGGTTGAAGTTCAAGAGGGTGACGAAATAACACAAATAATTCTCTATGCGAACCAAGAAGATATTGGGAAGCTGATAGGTAAAAGTGGTAAGATGATTGGTTCGATTAAAACTGTTATCTCTGGTTGTAAAGCTAAAGATGGTGTGAGTTATCGAATTAATGTCGAAGCAGTTTAACACAATGAAATTACTTCATATTGCAACCATTGGTAAAACAGTAGGTTTAAGAGGCGATATGAAATTACATATGAAGTCTGATTTTCCAGAACAGTTTGTAAAAGGTGCAGTTTTTTCTATAAATAAAAAAGATAAAGTTACTTTAAGTGATGTAAATCTTGATCGTGGAATTGTAAAATTGAATAATATTACAAATCTTGAAGATGCAAAAAAGTTTACAAATGCGAA
>JALSWC010000211.1 GCA_027060825.1 Sulfurimonas sp. | reverse complement strand
TTTGTGCAAGTAAAATAGCACAAAAAAGTCCTGATGCACCACCACCAATAATTGCAATAGATTTCATTAAAGTGTCACTATTTTTGCACCAAATCCACCCATATGTTGTGGTGCATCTTCAAATTTTCTCACGCGTGGATGGGTCTTTAGAAACTCTTTGACAGCATAAGAGAGTTTTCCAGTTCCAATGCCATGATAGACTATGACTTCATCCCATCCATTTACAAGTGCATCATTTAGAAATTTATCTAGCACTTCACATGCCTCTTCTGCACGCAATCCATGCAGGTCACACTTGAGTCCTGCTTTTTTTTCTATATTGAGCGTAAGGTCTGTTCGTGGTTTTGCTTTGACTATTTTTGTCGGTTTGAGGTACATCGTCTTGACACGAATTTTCATTCCATTTACCTCTAAAATAGCCTCTTTTTTTCTTTTCATAGCCACAATGACACCACTTTGGGTATGGTATTTCACTTCATCACCCACTTTAAACTCTATGGCTCTATTGTCTTTCTCTTTTTGCTCTTTTGGAAGGTTCTGTTTTGCTTTATTCATGGCACGGTGGATGGCTTGGGTATCTCCTTCTCGTGCTGCTTTTTTTGCTTGGCTAATAGCACCTTCATACTCTTGTTTTAGTTTTGCTTTCTCTTTTTGCAACTCAAGATGCAGTTCCTCTTTTTGTGCTTTTATCTGTTGCTCTTTTTTTTGTAAGGCTTCAAGCTTTTCATCTACTTTTTGATGTTTTTGTTTGAGTTCTCTCTCAAGTTGGCTTCCTCTTTCAATAAGTAAAGAGAGTTTTTCAGAGTTATCACCATAGACTTTTTTTGCATCTTGGACTAACTTATTAGAAATTCCATAACGGCTTGCAGTCTCAAAAGCATAACTTTTTCCAATAATTCCTTGCATAAACTCATAGGTTGGTTTGCGTGCTTCTTCATCATAAATAGCAGCCATAAGCTCCACATCATCACGATCAGCCATAAGTGCTGCAAGGCGTTTGTGGTGGGTTGTAACCACTATCTTTTGTCCTCGTTTTATTAGCTCATCGAGTATGACTTTAAAGAGTGCGGCAGCTTCATCGGAATCAGTTCCGAGTTCTATCTCATCGACACCTATAAGGGCTGATTTGTACTCAAAAATATTTGAGAACTGTTGCATACGCCCTGCAAAGGTTGAGATGTCATTTTTAACATTTTGTGGGTCATCTATGATGGCTTGAACGGCTTTAAAACTTCCGATGTGCGAGTGTATTTCATTGAGTTTCATGGGAATGATATACTTTGCCATAAAGGCAGAGGCGAGGATAGATTTAAGTAGCATGGTCTTACCACCTGCGTTTACTCCTGTAATCATCAAAATATTTTTAGAAAAATCGACGCTAATAGGTTTTGCTTTGTGTAGGGCAGGGTGGATGAAATCTTTAAGTACAATCTTTGCATCTTTTTTGCTTTTTAAAATTTGGAAATTTTTACTCTTTGCAAAAAGTACTCGTGCTTGATAGTTGTCAAATCGTGTAAACTCTTTGTCAATAAACTTTATAAAGGGCTGTAATTCTGCTAATTTTGCAGAGAATGTTTTTGCATACTCATAAAAAATAGCTTCTCTCTCTTGCTCTATAAAACGGATTTTCTCTTTTGATTTTAGGATGCTATCAGGTGCAACATAGAAAAAACCACCAGTAGAGCGACCTAAAACTGCTCCTTTTAGTACATGATTAAATCCACCACGAACAAGCAGAGACTCTTCATTGTTTATAAGATGGATTTGTGTATCTACAAGATAGCCTGCAAGTTTTGAGCTTGACATTAGGCGTTTAAGTGAACCTGAAATGTTGTTTTTATGCTCTTTTACACGCTCAGTGAGGTGAAAAAGATTTTCATCCAAATTCTCTTCAAATTTTCCATCATGTGTGAAGTATTTTTCTACTTCCAAAAACTTCTCAGGAATGATAAACTTCTCCATCCACTCCCCAATGAGTCCCTCAAGTTCTCGTTTTGCAAAGTAGCGAAAATAACGCACGATTTTAACTATTTCAAATATCTGTTCAAATGTAAGCACACCATGCTTTTTAAGATGTCCATGAATCTCATAAAAATCAATGACTTTTGGAGGTGCTTTAAACTCAAGTTTATCAAGCTCTTTTATATATTTGAAATGGAGTTCTTGATCGCCTTCAATGTAAAGAGGATGCTCACGAGAGAAAAAGCTGTTAAATTGTTTAATGTGTTCTGATAAATCGAGTTGATTTATGAGTGTTTGGATTTTTGTTGTTTTTTTATTCATAGTAAGCCACTATATAATACCTCTTATTTGGTAAGTAATATTACCAGCACCAAAACTAATAATAAGCCCTTTATCAAGGGTTTTTAACTCTTTATTGTCTTTGATAACTTTAATGGTATTGTTTGTACGAGAAATCTTGTCTGCCATTGTTAGGTTGTACTCTTTAAATTTTTCTTGGAAGTTTATTTTACGAGGTGCTTCACCTGCTGACCAAACAGGAAGAATGATAAGTTCCGCAGTACCATCAAAACATTTGATAAACTCGTCAAGATTGTCAATAGTGCGTGAATATTTATGTGGTTGCCAGATGGCTGTGATTTTTTTAAAACCTTTGAGTTGTGCGTACTCTTTTACCGATTCAAAGGTCGCTTTTATCTCTGTAGGGTGGTGTCCATAGTCATCAATGATAACACTGTCACTCTCAAACCCTACAATGTCAAAACGCTTTTTGATACCTTTAAAGCCAAGAAGATTTTTACGAATATCTTCTATATTCATAGATTCGTGGGCTGCTAAAATAGCAAGTGAAGCATCAATAGCTATGTGTCTTCCAAAGCCCCAAACATCAAAAGAGCCAAAATCTTTTAAGCTAAAACGGGTATGTGGCTCGTTGTCAATAAGAATAAACTCTATATCTTGAATATCTTTACTTGGATAGAGCCATTTTGCATCTATGCTATCTACAAGTGTAGAGAGAAATGGGTCTTCTGCGTTTAAGACTTTAAGTTTTGCAAGATTTATAAAAGTTTTATAGCTATCATAAAAACGCTCATAATTGTAGTCATAATACTCCATATGTTCTGGTTCTGCGTTTATGACAATGGCACAGTAAGGGTTTGTGTTTACAAAACTGCCATCACTCTCATCTGCTTCAAAGAGCATTACATCACTTTTTTCGTCGTAGCGTACATTTGAGCCAAATGCTTTTGACTCTGCACCAATGATGGCAGAACCTTCCATAATGGAAGCTAAAATAGCACTTGTGGTACTTTTTCCATGTGCACCTGCTACGGCATAGACCTTTTTGTCATCTAAAATTTTTAGCAGTACTTCACGGCGTGCAAGCACTTTGATGCCTTTTGCTTTTGCTGCGACTACTTCAGGATTGTTAGGGCTGATAATGGCAGAGTGTACAACGAGGTTTTGGTCTGTAATAGCTTCTATGGCATGGGGAACAGTAATAGCGATGCCCATATCTCGCAGGTTTTTTGTAATGATAGTCTCTTTGATGTCAGAACCACTTACCTTATGCCCTTTAAAGTGCATATATTGTGCAAGTCCTGAGATGCCGATGCCACCGATGCCGATAAAGTGTATTTTCATTCTATTTCCCTTTTTCTTGGGAATTATCTAGTAATTCTTGTGCCTTTTTTGTAAATTCACTTATGTAAAATGTTCCCATATTTTGTGTAGCATCAAGGTCTGCTATTTTTTCTAAAAAGTCATCAAATGGCACTTTTTCTGCTGTGGCTACCCAATGAAGTTTCATAGCTTTTGAGAACTTTTTGTCATTACTTAGACCACTTATTACCTCAAAAAGTGCTGATGCATCGTTTAATTCATTTGCAGAGTAATGTTCAATGGCATATTCATAGAGTGCGCGAAGTGTTGCAAAATCTTGTACTTCGTTCATATCCATTACTCTGTGTGCTTCAAGTGTATCGGTAAGTTTTTCTAGTGCTAAATCAAGTATGTTTGCATAAAAACCGTGGAGTGTCTCTTCATCAAAAATGTCATGTGCTTCCTGTTCAAGAACATAAAGTGATGCGATGTCACTCGCTTCTTGTGCTTTGAATACTTTTTCTTTGAGTGCTTTAGTTTTGCTCATCTATACATTCCTTGATTCTTAATAGTGCATCTTCTATTTTTTCTGGGCTTTCCACGAGTGCAATGCGTATAAAACCTTTCCCTGGATTTTCACCTTTGGCATCTTCTCGTGCCAAAAATTCTCCTGGGAGTACCTTGACATTATAGTTTTTATAGAGTCGTTTTGTAAATTCTATTGCATCACCGACATCTATCCAGAGATAGAATGTTGCTTCTGGTATCTTTGTGCCGAGTATCTTTTTTGCAATTTTGAAATTCTTTTTGTAAACTTCTCGTGCAGTTGCAACATGTGCTTCATCACTCCAAGCTTCTGATGCAGCGTATTGGAGTGGAATAGGGGAGGCACAACCGACATAAGTTCGGTATTTCATGTACTCTTTTAAGATATTTGCATCTCCTGCAATAAATCCTGAACGCAATCCTGGTGCTGAAGAGCGTTTTGAGATGGAGTTAATGACTAAAATATTTTTAAAATCATCATTGCCGATAGCTTTTGATGCTTCAAGTAGGGATGGAATAGGTGTATCGGTGTATATTTCACTGTAACACTCATCATTTAAAAGCACAAAATTATGTTTGAGTGCCATTTCAACCCATTTTGAGAGTTCATCAAGTGTTAAGATACCTGTTGTTGGGTTGTTTGGAGAGTTTAGAATGACTAAATTGCACTCTTTTAGAAGCTCTTCATCTATCTCAGGTTTAAAGTTATTTGCTGTGTTGAGGTTGAGGTGTATAACCTTTGAACGCGTTGCAATAGCTGCTCCTTCATAGATTTGGTAAAATGGATTTGTATATGCCATAACGGGATTTTTTGTATCAAAGAGTAAAAATTGTGGGAAGTTGAAAAGCACTTCTCTTGTTCCAAAAGTTGGAATAATTTGCTCATCTGTAAGTGTAACTCCAAATCTTTTTTCAACAAAGCCTCGTTGTGCTTTTCGGAGTATTGCTTCACCCGTTGTTTTTGGGTATTTTTTTAAAAGCTCTGTATTGTCTGCAAGGGCTTTTTGTATAAAGTCAGGTGTTTCAAACTGTGGTTCGCCAATGGTTAGAATAGAGGGTATATATTTTTTGTTTGGAGTAATCTCTTCTAAAAGTGTTGTAAGTTTTTCAAATGGATATGGTTCAAAATGCATAGATAGTATTCGCCTTAAAAATTTAATAATATTTGACTATAATTATAGCGAAAATTGTTGTATAATTTTTCAAATTAAAAAAAGAGTTATGAATGAAATTAATTGTAAATGGACATGAAAAAGAGTTCGATGAAAATATAAAGCTCTCACAAGTGTTAGAAAAGCTTGAGCTGGTTGGTAAAGTAATGGCTGCAGCTGTTAATATGGAAATAGTAAAACAAGATACATGGCAAAGCCATGTGTTAAAAGATGGCGATAAGCTAGAACTGCTCGATTTTGTCGGTGGTGGGTGAGTTACACTCAATATTTACGACACTAATGGCATACTCGCCATCATGCGTAATAGAGAGAGTCGCGTTTAGAATGTAAAATCTCTCTACAAGAGATTTTGAGAGTGCCAATTTTGGCGCTCCTTTGTCTGTTTTATAAATCTTTATATCTTTAAAAGAGCATTCTGCTCCTATTCCTGTTCCTATTGCTTTTGAAAATGCTTCTTTTGTTGCCCAAAACCCTGATGCTGTTTTGTGAGATTTTACAAGGGATATTTCTTCATCGCACAGAAATTTTTTCAAACCTTTCTCACCAAAACGCTCTATTAAATGTTTCATACGCGAGGTTTTTATGATGTCTATACCTATCATTTATTGAATTACAAATTCAGTAAAAAAGAGACCTTCTACTCGTCCCTTTGTTATCATAGCGTTTAATGCATTTACAATTTGATCAGATAATTTTTCTTTTCCTTTTCTTGAAGTAACCTCTTCTAATGTTTTTGAACTTAAAATCATAATAATAGTGCTTCTTAAAACTGCTTTTTTTGCATCAAATTCTGTACTTAAATCTGCACTACTAAGTTCAAGGGATATTGTAGTTTTTAAGTACCTTCTTCCTGAATCACTTTTTAGATTTACAGTAAAAGTGTCGAGTGGATAAAGAATGCCAATTTGACTTAAAGGTTTTTCATTATCTATAGAAGCATTTTGAATATGTCTTGTTTTTGGTGTATTTACACTTTGTTCTTGTACTTGAGGTGTAGTTGCCTCTACGGCTTTTCCATCTCCATTCATAAGTAATACAGCAACAACAGCACCTACAATAATAATTAAAACTAAAACGACTATAATAATAATCATAAGCATATTACTACTTGATTTTTTCTCTTTTGTTTCAGACTCTTCCGTTTGTTCTTCTTTTTCTTCTTCTTTAGCCATTTTTTGTTCCCTGAAAGTTAATTATGATTTTTCACTATCTGAAATTAATGTTTTGAGTGGTAAAAATTCGTAAGTATCTGCATTATAATATTCAATATTTCCTGTTTCAACATCATAATACCAACCATGTATATGTAAATTGTTAGCTTCAAATCTCTCTTTGACGCTTGGATATGTTAGAATATTTTCTATCTGCTTAATGACTGATAACTTTTCGGTTAAGCGTAATAACTCTTCTTGTGGAGCATTTATTCCTAGACTGAGTATTGCTGATTTTTTAGCACTTTCTCCAAGTTCTAACCATTTTTTTGTATGAATAAGATTAGGAGTATCTTCAATATCTTCAAATAGATGTTGGCAGGCTCCACAATGTGTATGCCCACAAATAATGATTTCTCCTACATTTAAGACACTTACTGCATACTCTATACCTGAAGCTGTTGAGTGAAAATCTTCATCGGGACTAAATGGTGGTACAAAGTTACCAACATTGCGTATAACAAATAAATCCCCTGGATTAGATTGAATTATCATATCTGGAATTACTCTAGAATCAGAACAGCCTATAAAAAGCGCTTTTGGTGCCTGCCCTTTTTCTACAAGATTTAATAGAGACTCTTTATTCTTTTTAAAATAAGTTTTAAAAAGTTTGTTTCCTTCTGCATATTCTGCCATATTCATATAATACTCCTACTTTAACTACACTTTTTAATATTTAAAAATTTTACTATCTCTTCAAAGATTGGACCAGCTTCTCGGTTACAATCATCATGATACTCAATTATCAAAACTTCTTTACCACTTGAAACTTTTGTTGTGTATATTTCAGGAGTTAAAGAACACTTTTTAATTACTTTATCTACTTCTTTTTGTACAATTTCTTTTTCAGCTTCTGAGTTATACCCCAGTGCTAATCTTGAAAATCTCTCTTCACTTCTAAATTCAGCATCTATCATTTTGTACCTTTTTTAAGTAATTATACAATGAAACAGACAAATAGAAGTTTAAATTTATAAATTTAATACCACTCTAAAAGTTTTGTTACTTCATCTACTATAAATATTTTCATAGCTGTTTTTTCAAGAGGTTTTTTTGAAACAAGGGCTTTTGTAATATTTTGCATTTTTGCTTCTTTGAGACGGGCATCTAGAGCATAAACTTCTCGTACATCACCAACAAGTGAAACCTCTCCTATGAAAATAGTCTCTTTAGAAATAGCACGGTCTCTAAAACTACTAATGATTGCTGCAAGTATTGCTAAATCTGCTGCTGTTTCTGTAATTTTTATACCCCCTGTTATATTTATAAAAACATCATAACCAGAGAGAGGAATTTCAAGCTTTCTCTCTAGTAGGGCAAGGAGCATATTTAAGCGATTGTTGTCAAATCCTGTGGCTTGACGCTTTGAATTTGGAGTATGAGACTCTGAAACAAGTGCTTGTACTTCTAAAATAATAGGGCGACTTCCCTCCATAATGACAGTAAGAGCAGAGCCACTCTGTTGTGAATTACGATTGAAAAATCGTGAAGCTATATCTGTTGCTGAGACTAATCCCTCTGCTCGCATCTCAAAAACACCTATTTCACTTGTTGCACCAAAACGATTTTTAAATCCTCGTAATATGCGTAATTCTTGAGAGGAGTCACCCTCAAAATATAAAACTGTATCTACCATGTGTTCTAAGACACGAGGACCAGCAATGGAACCCTCTTTTGTAATATGCCCAATAATAAAAATAGCTATATCTTTCTCTTTTGCAATACGCATAAGTTCAAAAGTAATTTGGCGTACTTGGGTAACAGAACCTGGTGCAGAGCTTATATTTTCACTATAAATTGTTTGAATTGAATCTATAATAATAAAATCATACACACGATGTTCAAGCTCTACTAAAATTTGTTCAAGTCTTATTTCGCTTAAAAGGTATAAAGAGTTATGATTTGAGTTGAGCCTATTTGCTCTTAATTTTATCTGTCCAGCAGACTCTTCTCCTGTGACATAGAGAACATCTTTGCCTGTTGAAGCAATATTCGCACCGACTTTTAAAAGTAGAGTTGATTTTCCAACTCCAGGGCTACCACCAATAAGGGTAAGAGAACCTGGAACAATGCCTCCACCAAGAACATTATCAAGTTCATCATCAAGTGAAGAAAATCTATAAACTTCTTCTTCTACAATATCATTGATACTAATAGCTTTAGAAGAAGTGTTTGCAGTAGATTTTGTCTGTTTAACTACCTCTTGTTGGTGTTCATTAAGCTCTATAAAGCTATCCCAGGCACCACAATTGGTACATTTTCCCATCCATTTTGGAGTGGTGAGTCCACAGTGTTGACACTCAAATAGTATTTTTTTCTTAGCCATGGGATTGCCTTGCTTGTAAGTTTAGTGGTTTATAGCGATTCTTTTTTGTCTGTCTCTTCAAAAAGAGCATCTAAAAGACCATCTACAAATTCATATTTGTCAAATGGAGTTAAATTTTCAGGCTGTTCGCCCGTACCTACATAAAGTATAGGAAGTTTAAGTGCATAAGCGATGCTAAAAATACTACCACCTTTTGCAGTTCCATCAAGTTTTGTGATGATAATACCATCGATGCCTATCATATTATCAAATGCTTCTGCTTGAGAAATAGCAGAATTTCCTTGCGTTCCGTCAATGATTAAAATAGTTCTATGTGGTGAACCAGAATGTGCTTTGTCACAAATACGATTTATCTTTTTTAGTTCATTTGCTAAGTTGGTTTGTGTATGCAGACGACCAGCAGTATCTATAATGACATTATCAAAACCTTTTGCTTTTGCAGAGTCAATGGTGTCATATGCAACAGAAGAACTATCATGTCCTTGTTTTGAAGAGACTATTGGAATATTTAGTCTATTTGCCCAGAGTGTAAGCTGTTCTATGGCTGCTGCTCTAAAGGTGTCACCAGCACCGAGTATAACTTTTTTTCCATCTTGTTGATATTTATAAGCAAGTTTTGCAATGGTTGTTGTTTTTCCAGCACCATTTACCCCAACAATAAGCTCCACAAAAGGGGCTGTAAATTTAGGCTCTTTATAAGAGCTATATGAAAGTGTTGCTAAAAGTTTTGAACGCAATATATCACGCGTAATTTTGTCTTTATGTATTTCATTTAAAATTATTTCGACAAGAGTATACTCAACATCCGCTTCAAGTAAAATATCTTCAAGTTCATTTTTAGAAAAATATTTTTTTTTCTTTGGAGCTACCGTTTTAATCGCATCAACAGTTTTGCCAAGCGATTTTTTGATAAATCCAAACATCTATTTTCCTAGAGCCTTTTTGATGTCACTCGCTATGAACTCTTCTTCTGTTGCACCTTGATAAAAATTTATTAGTTTTCCATCTTTATAAAGAGCCATTAATGGAATACCAAAATTATTTCCAATTTTTAGTTCTTTTGCTATTTCATTTATAAGACGCATATTCTCACTAGAATTCACCAAAGTATAAGTAGCTCCAAACTGTTTTCTAAAATTTTCAAGTTTTTTATTTGGTATGTTTTCTTCAACGGTTACCCCTATAACTTTAAGATTATTTTTAAACTTTTTTTGAAGTGATGCAAGATGAGAAGCTTCTGCTTGACAAGGTGGACACCAAGTTGCAAAAATATCAAGTATTATCACTTTTCCTTTTGCGCCTTTGAGTGCAAATCCATCTGCTTTCTTTTCTATTGTATATTTTTTATTATTGAGTGATGTTAAAACAAATTGATTTGTGGCGAGCATAGCATTTGCCTCTTGAATTGTTTTATTATTTGTATTGTGTGATTTGTTTTCATTAGAACAAGCTTGAAATAAGAGTGTTATAGTTATGAGTGAAGTTAAAATTGAAAATTTAGTCATGTTTTTTTGCCTTTTGTATATTTATTTTGTGTAAAATGTTTCAAATTATAGCGATAAAGATTTAATATGATACTTACAAAAAGCAATTTTCGTACGAAATGTATAAAAAAAATGAAAAAATCAGATAAACACAACAAAATATATAAGACAGCACTACTCAATCAGAAGCTCTTAGAAACTATTTTACATTTGAATAAATCGAACAAACGCTTAAAAATTCTTTTTTATTATCCTCTTAAAGATGAGGCTAACATAGTAAAATCTTTAAAATTTTTACGAAAAAATCATGAGGTATATATTCCATTTATGGAAGGTAAAAGTTTTAAAATGGTACCATTTAGGTTGCCTCTACGAAAAAAGAAATTTGGAATCTTAGAAGCGGGAAATACAACAAAAAATATAAATAAAATTGATATAGCTATAGTTCCTATAGTTGGAGTAGATGGAAATTTTCAAAGAGTTGGGTATGGAAAAGGAATGTATGACCGTTTCTTTGAAAAATTAAGAGTAAAGCCATATACTATTTTTGTACAAGAAGAGTTATGTTCTACGCATCAAATCCTATGTGATGTGTATGATATTAGTTGTGATTTACTTATCACTCCAACAAAAACAATAGAAAATAGGTTATTATAGCTTTATAAAACAAGGAATTTAAAAGATGTTAAGCGAAATACTACTTGGTGGTGGAACTGCCATTGTAAGTGGTGTAGTAGGCTTTTTCATCTCTAAAAAAATTACTAGTGCAAATTTTGATATTTATGTCGATCAGGCTACTGCAAAAGCAAAAGCCATTGAAAATGAAGCGCAAACTCTTTTAGACCGTTCAAGACTCAGAGCAAAAGAGATTGAACTCGATGCACAAAAATTATTTGAGAGTGCAAAAGAGAGAGCAAGAGCTGATTTTTCTCAAAGAGAAGATGAAATTATTCAGAATAAAAAGGATTTTGCAAGATATAAAAGCGAAGAAGAACATACAATTCAAACGCAGTTACATCAGATAAATGCACAAAAAATTAATTTAGAGAGAAATGAAAAGTCACTAATATCACTCAAAGCAAAATATGAAAAATCAATAGATGATGTCTTACACACATTAGAACATTGTGCTGGACTTACACAAGAAGAGGCTAAAAGAGAGCTTTTTAATAAGATAGAAGAGAAGATGCGTGGTGAGATTTCACATATTGTTAGAAAGTATGAGAATGAAGCTAAACGAGAGGCTGAGCGCAAGGCAAATTATATATTGGCACAGGCTACAAGTCGCTTTGCTGGGGAATTTGCATCTGAGAGACTAACGAATCTTGTTCATTTAGATAATGATGAACTTAAAGGTCGAATTATTGGTAAAGAGGGGCGAAATATTAAGGCTCTTGAGACGCTTTTAGGTGTAGATATTATTATTGATGATACGCCAAATGCGATACTTGTCAGTAGTTTTAACCTCTATCGTCGTGCAATCGCAACAAAAACAATTCAGCTACTTGTTGCAGATGGACGAATTCAACCTGCACGCATAGAAGAGATATTTAAAAAAGTATCAGATGAATTTGAATCTAAAATACTCAATGAAGGTGAAGAACTACTTGCTGATATGAATATTGGTGTAATGCATCCAGAGCTAGTAAAGCTTATAGGTCGTCTGCGTTATCGCGCGAGTTATGGGCAAAATGCACTTGCACACACACTTGAAGTAGCACATTTAGCAGGTATAATGGCAGCAGAAATGGGTGGTGATCCAATTCTTGCAAAAAGAGCAGGGCTATTACATGACATTGGCAAGGCTTTGACGCATGACCATGATGGAAATCATGTGGATTTAGGTGTAGAAGTATGTCGTCGATATAATGAAAATGAAGTAGTAATTAATGCTATATATGCACATCACGGACAGCAAGAGATAAACTCTATAGAGTGTGGGGCTGTATGTGCGGCTGATGCACTCTCTGCTGCGAGACCAGGTGCAAGGCGTGAAGTGTTAGAGAGTTTCTTGAAGCGTGTTACGGAGATAGAAGAGATTGCATCTACTCATAGTGGTGTACGACAAGCTTATGCAATAAATGCAGGTCGAGAGGTTCGGGTTATTGTAAATGCAGTACTTATTAATGATGATGAAAGCATACTTTTAGCAAGAGAAATTGCTAAGGAAATAGAAGATAAAGTGCAATATCCTGGTGAAATAAAGGTAAATGTTATTCGAGAAAGTAGAGCAATAGAATATGCTAAATAAAATTTTTATAGAAATTATTGTGAGACTTATAATAATTTAATGCTAATTTGATTATAATTGCAGTAATTTTTAAAGACAAGGGAGTACGCCTATGGCTGAATTGTTTACTTTTTTTGGAGTAATATCAGAAAATCATAATTTTCTATTTTTAACACACATGCTTTTATCTGCGTTTATTGCCATATTTTTGGCAAAAGTTGCAATGTCTAATCTACAACTTGTACCGAGTGGTACTCAGAATGTAATGGAAGCTTATCTCAAGGGTGTTTTTGAGATGGGAATAGATGTAATGGGAAAGGCACATGCTCGTAAGTACCTTGCATTAGTTGCTACTATTGGTCTCTTTGTAGGTATTGCAAACCTTATTGGAATTATTCCAGGTTTTGAAGCACCAACATCTAGTTTAAATATGACATTGACTTTAGCACTTACTGTATTTGTTTATTACAACTTTGTTGGTATTAAAACGCATGGTGTTGTTAAATACTTTAAACATTTTAGTGGTCCAGTTTGGTGGTTAGCATGGTTGATGTTCCCAGTTGAGATTGTTTCTCATTTTTCTCGTATTATCTCTCTTAGTTTCCGTTTAATGGGTAATATTAAGGGTGATGATATGTTCTTAGCAGTAATTTTGATGCTTGTTCCTTGGGTTTTACCATTGATTCCTTTTGCATTACTTACATTTGGGGCATTTTTACAAGCGTTTATTTTTATGATGCTTACTTATGTTTACATTGCTGGTGCAATTGTAGTAGCAGAACACTAAGTCTCTCTAAAATGCAAAAAGATATTTATCAACGAATAATTAGTTTTTTGCTTGGAGCATCATGGGCAATAGTCCTTTTTGGTGCTCTTATTATATTTAAAATCTTCGTTCCTTTTGGCGTAGCCGTAGCAC
>JALSWC010000210.1 GCA_027060825.1 Sulfurimonas sp. | reverse complement strand
CGTGACCATGATAAAAACTCACGAATGATAAAGCGTGCTTTTTTAGGTGGTCTGCTCTCTTCTGGGATTAATATACTCGATTTACGAGAAACACCCCCTTCTGTACTGCGATATACAATTGCAAACGACAACAATATTATAGCAGGGGTACATTTTAAACGCTGTTTAAATGATACTGCAAGTTCTGAGATTACTATTTTTAACGACGAGGGAATGAAAATACACTCAGAATCCGCAAAATCCATTGAAAAGACCTTTTTTGCAGAGAAGTACCGCCGTGTTGATTTTAGCCGTATTGGTTCTATTCGAGAGAGTGAACATCATCTTGAGTGTTTTAACTACCGTGACACCATTGAATCTACAATCGACCATAAAATTCTAAAACATGAAGATTTTAAAGTTGTTGTAGATTTAATGTATGGAACAACCATCGATGTATTTCCAAAGCTCATTAATAACATTGGCTTAGAGCATGTTACACTCAACTCTTACTATGATGAAAAAAAGCTCTCAAATATTACAGCTTTAGAGAAAAAATCACAGCTTAATGTCTCTAAAATAGTACGCTGTCTTAACTACGATATGGGACTCTTAATCTACCCAAATGCACAACAGATTACCTTAGTTGCAGAAAACGGCGTTGTACTTAGTAAGGTAAAAGCACTCTATGCAGTCCTAGAGCTTTTAAATCTCGATGCAATGAATGAGAAGAAAAAAGTATTTTTACCGACATGGGCACCAGACATTAGACACTTTAAAAACCTCATCATTAAAAGAGGAAAGTATGCTGATTTCAAAGTTGAAAAATTAAAAGAGTTTGACCTCATTGCTACAGTAGATGGCAACTTTGCCTTTACAGAGTTTACTTATACCCGTGATGCCATCTATGCAAGTCTGAAAATTATGGAGCTTTTAAGTACCTATAAAATCAAACTCTCATCACTTCTTGAGACTCTTGAAAGCTTTTACTACAAAGAGATTCAAGTTGATTGTCCGCAAAAAGCAAAGGGCAAGATGATGCGAAAATTTTTGCAATACGCAAAGGGAAAAAAATCAGACTCACAAGTAGGTGTGAAAATTTGGGAAGCCGAAAATAACTGGGTATTGATGATACCTGACCAATACAGTGAACATCTCAATCTTTACATTCAGGCAATAGATGATGAACAAGGAGAGCATCTCCTTCAAAAATATCTTCAAATGATAGAGAAGATTTTAGAGGAATAAGGAGTAGTTGTGAGACTTAATTTCATTTGGCATATGCACCAACCAGATTATCGAAATAGTAATGGCATAATGCAGATGCCATGGGTCTTTTTACATGCCATAAAAGATTACTACGATATGCCATGGATGCTCTCACGCCATCCAAATATAAAAGCCACTTTTAACATCACCTCCCCTCTTATAGAGCAACTCAAACTTTACGCACATGAGCCACAAAAATCAGATAAATTTTTAGCACTTTGGCTTAAAGATGTGACAGAACTTGAAGAGAATGAACGCAAATGGCTTATAAAACTCTGCAAAACGGCACAGTTTGATACAATGGTAAAACCTTTAACTCGTTACCGTGAACTCTTTACACAGAGTCATTTTACAAACACAGAACTTAGGGAGCTTGAAGTGCTTTTTATACTCTCTTGGTGTGGAGTCTATCTTAAACAAAACAATGAAACTATTCAAAATCTTCTAAAAAAAGCAAGTGGCTATACGCAAGAAGATAAAGAAGCGTTATTGCAAACACTCACTGCGTTTAGCACGACTATTTTTGACTTTTACAAAGAGCTACAACAGCAACAACGCATCACTCTTTGCACTACACCTTTCTACCATCCAATTTTACCCCTTCTTATAGATATGGAGAGTGCAATAGAGGCAAATTCAAACACACAAATACCAAAAAATAGACTCTCCTTAAAAGAGGATGCACGCATACATGTACAAAAAGCAAAAGCACTTTTTAAAGAAACTTTTGGTTTTGAGACGCAAGGAATGTGGCCAGCAGAGGGAGCAGTAGATGCTCAGAGTGTTGCTTTATTAGAACAAGAGGCTATTTCTTGGATAGCAACAGATGAAACAATCTTATATAAATCACTCAATGATGCAAAAAAAGAGAATATTTATAGCGTATATAATTACAAAGAGATGAAAATAGTCTTTCGAGACCACTATCTAAGTGATCTTATAGGTTTTAAATACCGATATGAAGAGCCACAAAAGGCAGTAAATCATTTCATAAATGAGCTACAAAAAATAGAAAATAGTAATGCAAATGCTCTTGTCTCTGTTATATTAGACGGCGAAAATGCTTGGGAATTTTATAAAAATAATGGTTTTGACTTTTTTGAAGCACTCTATAAAAACTTACAAACACAATCGTGGTGTACGACATCAACTATGGACGAGATTACTAGCATACACGCAAAATCTCTTGAAAATTTAGAAGCAGGAAGCTGGATAAACGGCTCCTTTGATACTTGGGTAGGAGAGAAACAAAAAACAAAAGCGTGGGAGTTACTTTTTACAGCAAAAAAAGCCTATAAAGAAAATATGGCACACCTTAGCGAATACAAAAAAGCACAAATAACAGAGTTCTTTTTAAAGGCAGAAAGTTCTGATTGGTACTGGTGGTTTGGGAGTGACCATTATAGTGATTATATGCAAGAATTTGATACACTTTTTCGAAATCAGCTTATAAATATCTACAATTTAATGGATATTTTACCTCCAAATGATTTTTTTCTTCCAATCTTTCAAAACAGAAGTTCAAGCGACTTTTTAGTCCCTCCACAATCATTTATAACGCCAACAATAGACGGAAAAAAAGACTCCTTTTTTGAATGGCTGGGATGTGGTATAATTGATGAAACAAAACTTTTTTCTACTATGCAAGCATCTTTAGGCATAGTAAAGAAAATTTACTACGCAGAAGATAGGCAAAAGTTCTACTTCTCTTTTGAGGGAATGTTACAAAAGTACTGTACAAATGCTCAAATAAAGATTATAATAGAACCATTAAATCTCAATGCAGTTGTTGCATTTAATGCAGGAAAAATAACGCTTAATGGCTTAGTAATTGAGAGTGCATGTAAGCAAAATTTAGAAATGAGCATAGAAAAATCATCACTCAAAGCTACGAAAATTTTTATACGATTTGAGATAATTGTAGATGAGAAGATTTTACAAACAGTTCCAAGTTTTGGTGAACTAAGCCTTAATTTGCATGAAAATTACGCTAAAAATTGGTATATATAGAGGAAAAGATGGAGAAACTATCACTACTTTTTGGTATTCATATGCACCAGCCTGTCGATAACTTCGATAAGGCAGTTAAAAAGGCAGTTGAACTCTCTTATGCTCCTTTTTTTGAGACAATGCACAACTATCCTCAGTTTAAATTTTCGCTCCACTGTAGTGGTTGGCTCCTTGAAAAAATACGACAAGAGTATCCAAAACTTTTTAAAATTATGCAAGAGCTTACACAAAAAGGAACTATTGAGTGGTTTGGTGGGGGTTACTATGAACCTATTATTAGTTCTATTCCTTCCAAAGATAGACAAGCACAAATAAACAAATTAAGCCGTTATCTTAAAAAATATTTTGATGCAGATGTAAAAGGTTTATGGCTTACAGAACGAGTGTGGGAGAGTTCCATAATCCATGATTTAGTAGCATGTGGCATTGAATATGTAATGATAGATGATTATCATTTTATTAGTAATGGTTACGATAAAGAGCAGATGAATGGGTATTATTTGAGTGAAGAGAGTGGCGAAGTTTTAAA
>JALSWC010000209.1 GCA_027060825.1 Sulfurimonas sp. | reverse complement strand
TTATAGAACAAGTTCAAACTTTAATTGATTCGACTGATGAATATAGAGTGGCTTATGAGAATATAATCTCCATTAAAGGAGTTGGTCAAATTGCTGGAATTGTACTCTTGCATCTCTTTTTAAAATACCCAGAAGCAAATCAAAGACAAATTACATCACTGACTGGACTAAACCCGATTTATAGGCAATCAGGTACATCTATTCAGTCAGGGTACAAAATTGCAAAAACAGGTGCAAGCCTTTATCGAAGTGTATTATTTATGGCTGCTTTCAGTGCTATTCAACACGATAAAAACTTTAAAGAATTTTATGAAAGATTAAAAGATAATGGGAAACATACAACATCTGCTCAAATTGCAGTGATGGAGACCGTAAAAAATTCTGTGTCAGCTACCAAAAGTAACACTTAGTTACAGCTCCAAGTAATCATCCAGTCTGCCCTCAAAAAAGATGGCTAATTGTGAGATAGTTTGACTCCAATTGTGTACTGGCTGAGTCCATTTTTCTTTTGCATTTTGTATACCCATATAGAGTAATTTCAGTAGTGAACCTTTATTTGGGAAAGCTCCTTTTGTTTTAGTGAGTTTACGAAATTGTCTATGTACTGATTCAATAATATTTGTAGTGTACATAATCTTTCTTATAGGATATGGATACTTAAAATAGTGAGATAAATTCTCCCATTTATTGTTCCAAGAATTTAGAACTATAGGATATTTTTTACCCCATTTCTCATCAAGTTTAAGAAGTTCATCCTCAGCAATCTCTTTACTCGTTGCTTGATATACAAGCTTCAAATCTTTCATAAACTCTTTTTGATCTTTGGATGCTATATACTTCAAAGAGTTTCTAATTTGATGTACTACACAGAGCTGTACTTCTGTTTTTGGGAAGATAGTTTTAATGGCTTCAGGGAAACCATTGAGTCCATCTACACTAGCAATGAGTATATCTTTTACACCTCTGTTTTGCAGTTTAGTGAGGACACCTAACCAAAAGTTAGCACCTTCACTCTCCCCTATATATAGCCCTAAAACATCCTTTTTACCGTCTTTATCCATCCCAAGGACTGTATAGACAGCTTTAGTGTCATACTTACCACCATCTTTAATTTTATAGTGTATTGCATCTAGCCAAACAAATGTGTATATTGGCTCTAGTGGTCGCTCTTGCCACTCTTTGACTTTATTGATTATCTTATCTGTTATATTGCTGATAGTGCCTTTAGAAAGCTCTATTTTATACATATCTTCTATCTGTTTAGATATATCAGCATAACTCAATCCAAGCGAATACATAGACAATACTTTCTCTTCAATATCATCTGTTAAATGTGTCTGATTTTTCTTTACGAGTTGTGGTTCAAATGTTCCTGCTCTATCTCTTGGAGTATCAAGAATAAAACTACCACCTTCTGCTTTTATTGTTTTAGAGGAAGTACCATTCTTTCTATTTTTATTGCCTGCAAAAACATCTTGTGCAATATGAGATTCAACTTCTGCTTGAAGTGCAGCTTCTACTAACTGTTTTACCAATGGTGCAAGTACACCATCTTTTCCACTGATACTTTTACCATTCATGATATCAGTAACTGCATCATCAAAATCAAAACCTCTATTCTCTAATTTACTCATCTTTATCAACCTTTTATTTTCTTATTATATCAGGCTGACACAGAATTTTGAACACTCTCCAGTGATGCGTAAAATAATATTAACTGCTCATTCTCTATATAAAAATAATCAAAAATATAATGTAAATTTCCACTCTCAATCAGTAGCTAAAGTGGAATAAACTCTCCAAAAAATGTTACTATTGGTATCATTGTTAACTAAGTTTGAACGTGGCGACTGTGTCAGCTACCAAAAGCAACCTTTAAGCTATTTTTAAAATCTCTTACGTTTATATTAGCGCCATTACATTTTATATAAAGTTTATTGAAGAGCATTGTATTTTTCTTGTATATACGGTAATACTTTTTCTTCAAAATTATAATTTTCATATATTTTGAGTTTGATAGTATTATAAGATGTGAAAGTTTCTTTTGGAAAAATATTACGTTCACGCAAAGAATTATCTTTATCAAGAATTTCTATTTCCAAATATCCTTTTTTAAACTTTAAAACAACAAATTGTTTAGATCTAAATCTAGAATATTTATTTTTAAAACCAGTGAAGGTAGGTGTGTAATTTACATCACATCCATCCCCAGTTGAAGATTTAATTCTCTCAATTATTGTCTTACCATAATTAATGATATTTTCAGATATGCCTTTTTTATCTAAAAAATTTTCTTTATACATTTCCCAGTTTTCAAACTTTGTTTTTGCCCATTTTTCTTTTTTTACTTCTCCAATACTTTCAGCACTAACACTTGTAACAGAAGACATACTAAGTAATCTGTCTATAGTTTCACTCATATCTTCATCTTTATTTTCAGGTATATTATCTTTGATAAAATTTAGAAGTTTTGAGAGTTGGTAAGCTCTTTGTTTTAAAAAGCTACTTACTTGGCAAATTTTCCAAAGATTTTGTTCCCACTCTTCATCAAATTCCTCTTCATCTTTTAGTGTTCCCAAATCTTTATCATCTATTTTCTTATTTTTTAGAACACTATATATAAGCTGCTCGCTCCAATTTGTAAAATCAGATTCTTTTTGAATAAGCGCATATATAAAAGGATAAGCAATCTGTATACATATAAGAGCAAACTCTATGATTCTTTCTTCAGTAGTAATCTTTTCATCACCACGAATAATTTCTATAAGAGATACAGAATTCGCGAGTCTTTTTAAAGCTCTAGGATTTGCTCCAACTGAAAGACCTACTACATTAGTAATTTGTTCTAATTTCTTTTTATCATTCAAATCATCTTTTGTAAAGTAATTTACGTCAACAAGTAATGATTGAAGATACTTGCCAATGTTATAACTAGAAAGTGGCATAGAAAAAGGAAGTTGAATTATTTTGTCAAAAAATGCTCTAAACTCCCACTCATTCTCTTCTGTCATAACACCAAATTTTGACTGCAGCCCTTTGATAACGACACCATAGTCTATGGCAAGGATAAAAATACAATTTTTTAAGTCAAAAAGATTTTTGTTAAGTTCTAAAATACTTACAGCAACAGCAGGATCAAGTCTATCTAAATCATCTATAAAAAATATAAATGATTTTTTTAAGCCCTTAGAAGTTGCTATAGCGTCATCTATAACATCTTGCAAGGCCTTTCTGAGTCCTTTTATAGAATTGTCTTGTTCTTTATTTACAGTTGCATCTATGACTTCTCCTGTCATTTGCATTGCCTTACCTGCAACCCCTCCAACACCACCACCAAGACCTTTAAGTAAAGACCCTATTGCTCCAGCTGCTTTTTTACCTTTTTCTGTAGTAGGCTTTTTAGTAATTTTGCCTATTTGCAGTACTAATCCAGAAACAATTTTTATTAGCGTTTCATCAGGGCTAGAAAGTAAAGAATATTCCCAAGTATTTAACCAAACAGAATAGTGTTGTGCATTTTCTTTATCACATAAATCTTCTTTTATTGTATTCAAAAGAGAAGTTTTACCGCTTCCCCATTCTCCTTGCACACCTATAGTTATAGGTGTTGCGGATGTACTTATAAATTTAATTAGACCATTTGTATATTTTTCAATCTCTAAAAGATCAACTTGATCTGAACCTTTTGGTTTATCTACTATACTTGCCATTTCTACCTCCTACTAATAAATTTAATATAATTACATGTGAAGAGATAAGCAAGATGATCACATTTTTTTTAGATCAATGATAGAACTTTTAATAAAGTTTTATTAAATCTCCAAGGAGTCTATCACTTGCTCG
>JALSWC010000208.1 GCA_027060825.1 Sulfurimonas sp. | reverse complement strand
AGATAAAAAGTAAAGACCAAAATCGCAGGAACAAGCATAATGGCATACTGCACTTTTATTTCAGGTGTAATTTGACGCACAAAATGAAACTTCTGACTTAAATTTTTAAGAATATAAGGAATAGCTATTGCCTTAACAACAATAGTAATCGCCCCTGTAATAATCATAGCCTTATCATCTATGCTTTTACCAATAATAAGGGCTAAAGACCCAAGCATTAAAGAATTCATAGAGTACCACAAAAGCAGTCTATAAAGTCTTGTCGTAAAGAGTGCTACAATAAGTGATGCTAAAAAAAGTCCAATAAGAAAATCAACCATTGTTTACGCTCCTTTTTGTTCGAGTAAGTTCATACTGTTTTGAATACTTTCATCTAAAAATTTAAAAAGTTCCTCTTTATTATTTATAGCTTTTAAGTATTCACTTCTATTTTCATTTTCTATGAGAGGTGGTACAATATTGTTTTGTATAGCCTGAAAAGCCATTAGTAATCTCCCAACTCTTCCATTACCATCAGCAAAGGGATGTACTCTTTCAAATAATATATGAAACTCTGCAATATCTTTTAAACTCATACTGTTACTATGAAATCTGTAAAGTAAATTTTCTAAATCATTCGCAATTTTATGAGGAGGCGAAAGTTTTATATATGCCCCAATAGGCTTAGATACAAATTGAGGAGAAACTTTTAGGGCATCTTCAAATATAATGGCATGAATATCTTTTATAAAACTACTATCTATAATATTATTTGGATTGGTAGCCTCACGAACTATGACATCATAAGCCTTTGCAAAGCCTAAAATAACAAGCTGTTCATGAAGTGGCTTATCTCCAGCCGTATTTCCATGTTCTAGCAACTCTTTTGTTTCACCAAAAGAGAGCGTTGTTCCCTCCATTGCGTTTGAATGATGGGTAATAGAAATGCGAAGCTGTCGAAAAAGTTCTTCTC
Organism: Sulfurimonas sp.; assembly: GCA_027060825.1. Classification (GTDB taxonomy): domain Bacteria; phylum Campylobacterota; class Campylobacteria; order Campylobacterales; family Sulfurimonadaceae; genus Sulfurimonas. The sequence continues at coordinate 2,904 of JALSWC010000208.1, read as the reverse complement.
TTTGTTTTAATGTTAGTTTGTTTAGTTTTTGCATTTTTTCTCCTTAAAGTGGAATAATTTTTTATATTTTTTTAGAACTATCTAAATTAAACTTACTATCTTATCTATCCACATACTAAATCTTTTTGCTTCTTGTCTAATTTTACTAAGTCCTATATCTGTTGCAATACCCTCTCCATGAAAAACTTTATCATACACTTCATCTTCAAGTTCAAAAAGTTTTGCCATTCTTTTACTTGGTGCAGTTTGAATTGAATCATTTATAAGCTCTATATCTTGATAAGAATCTATAACTTTTTTCATCTCTTTTTCAACTGTATCATTATCAAAATAAGTTGTAAAATACTCAGGATTACTAAAGAGTAAAGTTTCAAACTCATACTTTTGAATATAGGGTATAAAATTTCCAGTATTAAAAAGATTATATATTGTTGTTTCTAACTCATCAACATCATCTGTATGACGACTTGAAAATCCATAGAAATCATAAAAAGTAGTTACATAATCATAAGAGTTTAAAAGTTTTTGTACCTCATTTTTAACTCTATCTATATTAATGCAACCACCTCTATTTTTTCTTCCACATCTATCTTTACTTGTTGTGACAATAATAATATCAGTGTAAATACCAAAGCCTAAAAAATAAGGTACTACTGTTTTTTTAAAAAACGCCTCTTCTGTTTGCCCCTCTACTGAAATAGCTAATCTCATGGATTTGCTCCTATAAGATTTTTTTGCCACATTTCACCTATGCTATATTCATCTAACCACTCTTTATACTCTTGGCTTTTTAATCTTTTAAACTCAGTAGCATTATCAACACTATCAGCAATAATAATATCTTCTATATCAAAATAATCAGCAAAAGTGGCAGATTGAGTTGAAGCGATTATTTGAGTTTTTTGTGAAACCACTCTAAACACACTTGCTAAAACATTTAATGCAAAAGGATGAAGCCCTAACTCTGGTTCATCAAGAAGTATAATTTTCGGTAAATTTGGTTGTAAAAGCAGTGTCGTAAGTGCTATAAACCTAATAGTCCCATCAGATAAATCATTTGCATCAAAATAAAAATCATTACCCTTATGTTTCCATCGTAGTTTTATCATCTCGTTATTTGCAATATCAGGTTCAAGGATAAAATCATGAAAAAATGGAGCAATTTTTTGTATAGTTCTAACTATCTTTTTATAAGAAGATGGATGCTTTTGTTTAATAAAATATAAAAATGCAGGTAAATTTCCACCATTTACATCAAAACTATAATAATCATCTACTCTACAAAGTTGTTTCATAGGTGCATTTTTGCTAGTATCATGAAAATGATATACTTTCCAGTCTTTTATAGCGTGCAAAATATATTGATTTACCCCATACCCTTTAGCATCATAGAGTGGTAAATTTGATTCTCTATTCCCTCTATTTTCTAAATAAACTTTACTACTTAAGTCTATATGTGTACTCTCATCTAAAAAAATAAACTTATCATCATCAGTTGGAACAAGTGAGACTTTATATCTATTTGGATGAAACACTAAATCAAAATTTAGTTGATTTGTGATTTTTTTACCAAAATGCAAGATTTTATTTACGCCACCACTTTGTGCTGTATAAAACTCTAACTCCTTATCTACTATTTTTCTTACAAAATTAAAAAAGTTTATAAAATTACTTTTACCAACACCATTTGCACCAAGGATAATATTTATATTTGAAAACTCTATCTCTAATGATTTTATAGATTTATATCCCTCTATTTTTAAATAATTTAGATTTCCTAGTTTCATCATTTCCACCAAATAAGCTTTTTGAAGAATGGATATTCACGAAATAATAATTCCAGTTGTGAGTAAAACGCCTGTTCATTTTTTAATATTATATTCTTTTGCATAAAAACCATTTTATCTTACGCTCCTAAAACATAAAATGTAATTAAAGATAAAAAGGCAAAGACTATTGCCAGACCTAAAAGGTTTGGTATTTTAAAGAGACGCAGTTTTGCTGTATTTACCTCTAAAAGAGCAACAAGCGTTGCTATGAAAAAGAGTTTTGTTATGAAAATCAAAAAGGCAATAGGCGCCGAAAACTCTAAACCAAATGGCATAAAGAGTGATGCGAAGAGTGATGCAAAAATCACAAATTTTATGGAAGATGCAGTCTCAATTATGGCAAGATAAACACCTGTCAAATCAAGTATCATTGCTTCATGCACCATTGTAACCTCTAAATGCGTTTCTGGATTATCTACAGGAATACGCCCATTTTCAGCCATTAGCAAGATAAAAAAACTAATACCAGCAAAAAGAAAACTCGCCATATGCTCTGCTGGAAAATGTTGTGCTAAATTCACTCCTGCTTGACCAACGCCTAAATCTCCAGCCATTAAAGAGACTGAAAAGATGGTAAGCACCATAGCAGGTTCAACAAGTGCAGAGATGAATGCTTCACGAGAACTTCCCATACCTCCAAATGCACTCGCACTATCAAGTCCTAAAAGCATAAGAAAAAATGTGGAAAGTGAAATAAGCCCTGTAATGGTAAAAGCATCTACAAAACTTACATAGTAACTCCCATGCACAACGGGAGGCAAAAAGAACATCACAATGAGAAGGGGTGAAAGCACTAGAAAAGGTGCGTAAATGGTAATGGCACTTGTCTCCTCAGAGATAATTGTCTCTTTATGCATCAACTTTGAAAAGTCCCTATAACCTTGAAAAATGGAGATAGGTCTTTTAAAAAGCAACATCATTTTTGTTGCTTTAATGTAAGAGAGCAACACAGGTGCAATAAGCACAAGCAAAATTATCGTCACAAAATAGAGTATCATTTTTTATCTCCAATAATTAAAATTCTAACAGAAATCATCATAACAAAAAACTCCAAAACAAAGGTAGCCCATGAAAA
>JALSWC010000207.1 GCA_027060825.1 Sulfurimonas sp. | reverse complement strand
CACCACATTTTCCTGCACCGCATTTTCCTGCACCGCATTTTCCTGCACCACATTTTCCTGCTGTTTTTTGCATAGAAGCACCAGACTTACCTGCTGTTTTTTGCACAGAAACACCAGACTTACCTGCTGTTTTTTGCACAGAAACACCAGACTTACCTGCACCACATTTCATATCACTAGCACTTAGTGAAACTGCACCTAAACCCGTAAATAATATTGCTCCTAAAAGCATTGCTACTAAATTTAACTTTTTCATAACCTATCCTTTGCGTTGTAATTTTATTGTATTATAGCATAATTTTTCAGAAGAAATTAACCCATAGGGACAACACCAAATCTATTTTCACTCTCTTCTCCTTTCATAAGTAAAAATATAAACAAGACAATCGCTCCAATAACTGGTATGAACATTAATAATTGCCACCAACCACTTTTATTGATATCATGTAATCTTCTTGTTACTATTGCAATATTTGGAAGTAAAGAGACAAGTGCAAACAGAGCAATAAACAGACCACCTGTTCGTAGCAAACCGTCAATAATTGCAAAAAATACATAAGAAATAAGATAAAAAAGATAAAACATCCAGTACTGCTTTCTACTTGTTCTACCTTCAAAATTTGCAAACTGTCTATATCCATCTAAAAAATAATTCATTCCATTTCCTTCTGTTAAATTATAAGCCATTGCCCCACATATGCATCTTTCTTGCCATCACTAAATCATACCCTTTAAGGAGGTCTATGGCATTTGCTGCACGAAATTCATAACGCTCTAAGAGCCTTTTTGTAGCTTCCACATCCATAGAAGCATTTTGTTGCATTATGATTATATCAGCATTATTTGCTAGCGTTGTATATGCAATTTTTAAAAGTAATTCAAAATTTTTATGAAGATTTTTTATATCTTTAAAAATGACAATATCATTATCTCTTGGTAATGCTCGAAAAGGTTGTGCATAGTTTTGAATAGATTGTAGCTTTACTGCATTTAGTGTTGATGGCAACTTCGATGGGGTCTCTTCATACAACGCAATATGTAACTCCCCTCCTACCTCTTGTAACAATGCATCTAATGCAAAAGCTACTTCATCTATTTTATCGGTGACAAGCAGATAGTGATTTGCTGGTAAAGGATTAAAAAGCTCAAGAAACTGTTTTAAATCCATTTGTAAATCCTAATACGCCAAATCGTGCAACTCACGAAATAAAAATGCTTCTACTATTTCATCTATTGTCTTTTGCGTATGTGCAACAAGCACTATCATAGACATATTTATAAAGTCCATTACAGGTTCGCCATCACTACAAACAACAACAGCCTCTGGCCATGCTTTAAAAGCATCGTAGGCATCTGCGTGGAGAACTTCTACAAGCTCACCCTCTTCTATGCGTAACTCTGCCCAAGTTTTTGCTTCTAAAACAGGTGTAATTTTTGCTTTTTGGACATCCGTAGAGTCCATGGGTACTACGACTAACATTAGCCGTTTATCTCTTTGAGTTTTTTCTTAGAGAGTTTTAATTTTTCATTGTCCATTACACCAATTTTATGGCTTAAAATATCATTCGCTATTTTTTTTGCATTTTTAAGTGAGTGCATTTTATAACTACCACATTGGTAAATATTGAGTTCAGGAATATCTTTTTTGCTTTTCACTTGTAAAACATCTTGCATAGATTTTTTCCACGCTTTAGCAACTCTCTTTTCTGAAGGTGTTCCAAGCAAAGACATATAAAAACCTGTACGGCATCCCATTGGTGAAATGTCGATTATCTCTACATCTTTAGAGTTAAGATGCTCACGCATAAAACCTGCAAAAAGATGTTCAAGTGTATGAATACCTTTTCCATCCATTTTATCTTCATTTGGTTTGTAAAAACGCAAATCAAAAACAGTAATATCATCTCCCGATGGTGTTTTCATTCCTTTAGCACGGCGAACTGCAGGAGCTGGCATAATAGTGTGATCAACTGTAAATGAGTCTAATAGTGGCATAATATATTCCTTAATTTTATTTGTATTATAGTAACTGTATTTTAGCAGAATTATTTGATGATTAATTGAAGAAGTAAAAGTAAAAGAGATTTTATGTAGATTGTGTAAAATATCCAACTAAGGCTAGGCTATTGCCTGCCGTGTTGGATTTTTTACATGATGCGTGAGAACCTTACTAAACGCGAGCTTCTTCTCTACGATTTAAGTATGCCCAGTTTGCATCTACACGATCTTGCCACTCTTTAATCAAATATTTATATTGATCTTTAAAGAGATGTTTAAAACGCCCTTGTGCAGCTAAATACTCTTCAACTGGCACTACATTTTTAGGACGGTAAGTAATGTTTAACTCATGTCCATCAATGATTTCATAAAGTGGGAACACTAATGAATCTGTAGATAAGTCTGTTAAAAGCATTGTATCTTTAGGGTCAAATTTCCACTCAGTTGTACAAGGAGAAACAGCATTAATAAATACAGCACCCTCAGTTGCAAAACCTTTTTGGATTTTTTTCACCATATCTTTCCATTTGTTTGGAGCAACCTGTGCAGCATACGGAATGTTATGCGCAGCCATAATACCCATCATATCTTTCTTATTTTTTGTCTCACCATAAGAGATTTTCCCTGCTGGCGTAGTTGTTGCACTTGCACCAATTGGTGTAGAAGATGATCGTTGTCCACCAGTATTTGCATAAACTTCATTATCTAGTACAACATACATCATATCGTGATTTCTTTCCATACAGCCAGAAATCCACTGAAAACCAATGTCATAAGAGGCACCATCACCACCAAATGCAACAAATTTAGGACTACGATCAGGTTGTTTTAAACGACCTTTTGTTTTAAGCGCTTTGTACATGGCTTCTGCACCAGCAACAGCAGTAGAACCATTTTCAAAACCGATGTGAATCCAAGACGCATCCCAAGATGTATATGGATAAACAGCTGTACATACTTCAAGACATCCAGTAGAAGCTGCAAGAACTAAATCATCATTCGTTGCGTTTAGAACTTCACGAACGATGATAGAGTGAGCACAACCAGGACAAAGAAGGTTTGCACCTTCAAATCTATCTGCTGATGTTGAAAACTCTTTTAAGTTTTTAATTTTTTTCATTTCACTCATACTAATTTCCTATAAATAAGCTAGTTTCGGTCCACGAACACCGATAAACTGTTGTTGTTTTGTAAGCACTTTTCCTGCATCAGCATTTGCTTGAAGCTCAGTGTATAAATCAACTAAATGTTTTTTTGTTAAGTCACGACCACCAAGACCATAAATGTACCCAGAAAGAAGCATTTTAGAGTCTGTATTAAAGAGAGCACCAGCAATTTCATTAAATAATGCACCTGGAGTTCCCCCTGGAGCCGAACGGTCAAGTGCAGCTACTGCTTTTACATCTTTAAGTGCATCAGCTATTGCCATAAATGGGAATGGTCTAAATACGCGAAGACCAACAACACCTGCTTTAACACCTTTTGCTCTCATCTCTTTTGCTACTTCACGAGCAGTCTCAACAGAAGTACCCATACAAACAACTGCTACATCAGCATCATCCATATCGTATTTTTCTACTTGATTATATTTTCTTCCAGTAAGTTTTTCAAATTCAGCAAACGCTTCATCAATTTTATCTGGAACAATAGTCATCATATCGTTATGTTGGCGTGCTTTATGTTCAAAGTGCCAATCTTCTTCAGTCTGAACACCATGTGTTACAGGATGTTCAAGATCAAGCATATCGTTCATTGGTTTATACTCACCAACAAAACCAAACGCAGCATCATCAGCTATAGTATGCACACCTTGTGCAGTATGAGAAGTCATAAAACCATCTTGATTTACAATAGCAGGAAGT
>JALSWC010000206.1 GCA_027060825.1 Sulfurimonas sp. | reverse complement strand
CAAGATAGACGCGCAGCAGTTTTTAATCTTAAAAACTCAAGTGCATATTATAAAACTTCAAAGTTTTTTATTTATGGTGTAGGTCTCAGTCCAAGTGGTACAATAGCAGCATATAGCTGTGATATTCACAATGATATAGAGCTGTTTAATACTAAAAATAGAGAATCTTTAGGAAAATATAAAGCGACTAAAGCGGTAGTAAATGGCATATATTTTATAAATGAAAAAGAGTTTTTTGTGCATAGTAATTCAGCTGATGTTGGTTACTACAAAGTAAAATAGAGGAGTGAAAATGGTTGAATATGATGAGAGTGAATTTTTAGTTGAAACCGAGGTGCCAGAGGATGAGCTTATCATCTCAAGAACAGACCTAAGTGGTAAGATTACTTATGCAAATGAGACTTTTTGTGATATTAGTGGCTACCATGAAGATGAACTCCTTGGAAAATCGCATAATATTGTGAGACATCCCGATATGCCAAGTGCTGCGTTTAAAGATTTATGGGAGACTATAAAAGCTAAAAAACAGTGGATAGGCATAGTAAAAAATCTCCGTAAAGACAAAGGTTTTTACTGGGTGGAGGCAATAGTCTCTGGCGTATATAAAAAAGGAGAATTGGTTGAGTATAAATCCCTCAGAACACCAATATCTTATGAGACAAAACTCAAATATCAAAGATTATATGATAAAATGCGTGCACAAGACGGTGAAAAAATTAGAAAAGTTATTTACGAATAAAATTAAGGAGAATATTTTATGAATATATCAAGTATAGTGGTACAAACGGTACCGAAATTTTTAGATGAAGTTGTAGAAAATTTGAAAAATTGTGGAGCATGTGATTATCACATGCATGATGAGAAAGGACGCATTATTGTCACTATTGAAGGTGAAGATGTTAGTGAAGAGATTGGAAAACTTAAAATCATTGAAGCTATTCCTCATGTCATTACAGCAGATATGCAAATGGCATACTCTGAAGATGAACTTGATGCAAACATAAAAGTCATTAATGAATCAGATGCTGTTCCAACTGTTTTAAATGCTGAAAATGTAGATGTAGAGAGTGTTGTTTATCATGGAGATCTTAAAAAACGAGATGCTGAACTTCAAGAATTTGCAAAAGATTTAAGTAACTCTACAGGAGTGAAATAATGGGTGTTGTGTTTACTTCTACGATAAAATTAGATGATACTGGAAAATGGTATATTGAGATTGAAGATGCTATTGATGAAGATGATGTGCGTGTAGAAGCTTGTTTTGATTTAGATGAGTACGAAAAAAAAATAGAAGTAATGGGTGCTGAGTATGGTGGACACATTGATGAAGTCAAATGGCTTAAAGATGAAGATGTTCCTCAAGTGGTTATTGATGAACTTAGAGTAAAAATGGCAGAACATCGAGAAAAGATAGAAGAAGAGCGTGGCGAACCTATTACTCCGATAGTTGAACCAAAAGAGAAAGCATAAAAATTGATATAAATCAATAATTATATTTTTATATTAAGATATAATTTAGCTAATTTAATAAAAAAAGGATAAATATGAAAAAAATGTTATTATCTATGGCAGCAGTGCCATTAATGGTTGGTAGTTTATCTGTAAGCGCAAGTGCTGATGATGGCATCAATATTTTAAATGATGTACAAGTAAAAGGTGAGATTCGTCCGAGATTTGAGACTGCTCAAGTAAGTCAAAATCAAAAAGACAGAGCTAACGCATTTACTACTCGTACTCATTTAGTTGTTACTGGTGGTTTACTTGGTGTTGAGGGTTTAACTGCTACAGTTGGTCTTCAAGGTGTAAATAACTTTGGTTATACTGATTATGCTCCTGCAAATACTAATGGTACCAAGCAATATGATACTATTATGGATCCTCAAGGTGCAATGCTTTCTGAAGCTTCTCTTGATTATACAATAGACAAGACAGCGATGCATGTAGGTCGTTCACAAATAAATCTTGATAATCAGCGTTTTATTGGTACAGTTGGTTGGAGACAAATGGAACGCTCTTATGATACTGTTTATGCAGCAAATAGCTCTGTTAAAAACTTAAGCTTATTAGCTGCTTATGTTTATGGTTATGCTGGTGTTAGTGGTACAACAACTACAGATACAAATTCAGTTTTACTCCATGCAGCTTATACTGTAATGCCAGCATTAAAAGTTACAGCTTATGATTATATGCTTGCTAATATACATAATACTTATGGTTTAGCTTTAACAGGTAAAATCAATACTAAAATGGCTAAATTAAACTATCGTGCTGAGTATGCTTTACAAAACAATGCAACTATGGAATTAGGGAAACAAACACCTACAACTGGAAAAGCTAATGCTGATTACTATAACTTAGACTTAGGTGCAAATATCTCTGGTATTTTAGCAGGTCTTAACTATGAAGTATTGGGTGCAAATGCAGATTACAAAGATGATGGTGCAACAAAACAAAATGCTTTTTCAACTCCACTTGCAACAGGTCATAAATTTAATGGTTGGGCAGATAAATTCTTAGCAACGCCAGCTGGTGGTTTACAAGATGCAAATATTCGTCTTGGATATAAAGCAAAAGGTTTGGGTAAAGTTCTTGCAGTATATCACGATTTTTCAAGTGTTGAAGATATGAATAGTAAAAGTGACTTAGGTTCAGAATTTGATGCAGTTTATGTAAATGCAATTCCAGGTTTTAAAAACCTCAAAGGTTTAGTGAAATATGCTTATTACATGAGTGGTGATGTTGCAGGCTATACAAAAGATGTAACAAAAGGTTGGGTACAATTAGACTATAAATTCTAGTCTTATTCTTCTTTCTTTCGATTTTAAATTTCACTTATATCAGGACAAAGTGCCTGATATAGCTAGAGAACAGTTTTTCTGTTCTCTATTTCCACCTCTTTTTTTCTTCCATTTTATCTTTTTAAAATATTTAATGCCCCTTTATAAATAGGCTCATCAATAAAACCAAACTCTTCATCTACAAAACCTGTAATGCCCTCATCTTTGTGCATCTCAAATAGTTTTACTATTGTCTGTGCTCTTTTTACCTCTTTTTCTTTATCTATAAAAATTTCATTTACCAAAGTTACTTGTTTAGGAGAGATACATCCTTTTGCATCATAACCCATTTTTTTTTCAAGTTCCAACCATTTTACAAATGTATCGCTGTCTTTGTACTCTTGAAAAACAAAAGAGATAGGTTTTACTTTCATAGCTTTAGTTGTAATTAAAAAATGTGAAAGCATATAGTGCATAGTAGGATTATCTAAATTTATCAAAGAGTGAGAAAGTCCCATGTCTGCAAACAGATCAAGTATGCCCAAATAAAAGCCAGTCACTCGTCTATTTACAGCTAAGGTGTGAAGATTATGCCATGCCTGAGCAGTCTCTATGGAGAGATGCAGTTCTATACCCTCATTGAGTAGTGCTAAAACACTAATAACCTCTTGTCTGTTTTGAATTTTAGGAACACGAATAGCATCTGGCATAAACTGATTAAGATAGGTTATCTCCTCATATCCGCCCTCTTCTAGTGCGTTCACCCTTACTACAAGCTTTTTATTGCTCTTTTGTGTTTTAGCTATAAATATGGCAGCAAGAACAAGGGCAAATGGTTTATCCTCTTTACTTACACCATCCTCTAAGTTTAACATAATACAATCAGCTTCAAGTGATGCAATTTTTGATAGGTGTTTAATGTTGTTACATGAGAGCATAAGTACTGAACGATAATCACTGCGTTTGTTTAGCTCTCTCATAGTGGGCTTTGCAAGTGCATCAAGTACTACAAGGTCTCTATTTTTATAGGCTTCTTCTATCTTACTTAACATTTTTCACCTTTTTCTTATCATTTGGATGTAAATAAAAGTAGAGTGCTGTTATTTCTTGTTTTGTTAAAAAATATCTTGGCATTCCTTTTGTGCGACTAT
>JALSWC010000205.1 GCA_027060825.1 Sulfurimonas sp. | reverse complement strand
GTTTATTCGTAAGCTTAGTTAAGTGAGAAGAACGACCATAACATAACTTAGCCAAAAAAGGCTAAGTTACTCCATTGCAAAAAAATAGCAACAGAAAAAAGAGTCTTCAATAATCAGAACTCTTGAGTCACTCCCCGAGCGACTATATGTAAAATATGTGTGTGTTTTACATAGCAAAGCTACAACCTTTATATAATAAAGGCAACCTTTCAAATTAAACTTATCTAATGAGCTACTTGTTGTAACTTTTTATAGAAAAAATACTTCATTATCAGTAGTCCTAAAAATGCGAAAAAAGATGCTGTTAATGCAATTAATTTAGCAATAAGCAATGAGGTATATTTGATGGCTATTTTACCACTTTTTAAGGCACTTTTTCCAACTATTTTTAATATAATCAGTGTATTAGTTTTAAATTTTTTAGATAATTTCACTATTTTATTTAAATCTTTTGGTTTATTTGCATACTTCATAATCTTCATAGCATCTATTTCACTTCCACTATTTTTTGTGATTTTATTTATATTTGTAAATAATTTTTTTATAGATGTAAAATTAATGTGTTTTAAAATAAGACCTGATGATTTTCTAATATCACTTAGACTATGTAAATTTACTTTTTTTAATATTTTTATATCTATTGTTTTACTCAATTTAGAAGAAACAATCTTAATAAATTTTTTAGATAAGGCACCTGTTTTTTTTGCTACTTTAATGACCGATGCACCTACTCGCAAAGGAGCTTCTGTTCCAGCTGAGAGATAGGTGGTAGCAGTTAAAGCCAGACCAAGTGTTGCCGTAATGAGAATAAATTTATCATACTTTTCATGAGAAACCATTTTAGTTCCCTCATCATATACATCTCTTACATCTCCTACCAATGTAAAATCAGATAAAACAGACCCAGATAGTCCAGCTGTACTATCTGCTTTTCCTGTTATAAATCCATTTGCAAATTGTTTGCTGTTTCTTATACTTTTAGAAAAAAAACTATTTTGTTCATCTATTTTATCTTTTAAAGATTTATCAATATTTATATGTAAATATTGTGCTAGTTTATAATAGCGTTGAGCATCTTCGACATCCTCATTCTTTAAAGATTCTGCTATATGTATTTCCAAATAATTTGGAGTAGCAATAGTTTTCAACTCCTGTGCTATATCTGGTTCAAGTTGCACTACTTGATAAGTATTATATATATTTAAAGATAAATATATCATTATTCCCAAAAATAGAATAGGTAAAAGTAAAAATTTAGCTTTAGTCAATTTTTCTCTTATTTATAAAAACAAAGTACCGATATTTTAATATCTTCTTTACTCAAAGCAGTATCACATTCAGTACCAAAAATAAGTCCTACTTTTTCATCAAGTTTATTTGCTAAAATATCAATTCCCTCTACTAACTCCAAAAGTGACACATCAGGATGGATGTCAAACTTTATAAATACACTTCCTATATTTTCTAAAGAGTCTAATTTACTGACAACTGTTTGCATAGCTTGAAGGATAGCATCACCCTCTCCATTTGCCTCTACTACTTGCACATCTGCTACTGAAGCATTTTCTAATGCCTCTTGAATATCCTTGACCTCTATCACAATATTATTTTTTTCATTAGCGATACTCACTATTGACTTAACTATATCTTGATTGTAAAGGTTCTCTTCTTTGAATTTTATATCTTTTATGAATTGTTGCATTTTTTATCCTTTATATTATTATACTATAAAAAATAAACAATATCTTGGTGAGATTAAAAAAGTAGTTTTAAAGGGTAAATAAATCTATTTTAATGTACAATATTATTATGCAATATAAATAAAGGATAATAATATGTTACAAATAGGCATAGCTGATATTAACAAAAGACCATCTGTTATAGACACTTTAAACGATGTCGCACAAATTAGACAAAAAGTGTTAAAGGCTACTTTATCCCATTTGAATATCATGATATGATTAAAGATGCTATAGAAGAGATAGAATATCAAAAGTTTAAACAAAGAAATAAAAATATGCTAAGCTCTTCGCAATCTGATGATTCTTTACTGAATGAGTACTTGGAGCTGTAACTAAATGTTACTTTTGGTAGCTGACACAGAATTTTTTACGGTCTCGAACACTCTCAGAATTATAAATCTAGTAAATTTATCAAGGCATCATAATCTTGTAAGGTTTTTTCTAGCTCATTTCTATTTGCTTTCATCATCTCTGCTTTTTCATGAGAATCTTGAAGGAGTTTAGGTAAGAAATTTTCTTTAGCAAGATTGAGTTCTGTGATTATTTTTTCTGTTTGATGATTAATTTCCTTTTTCATATCTGTTAAAATCATCTGTAAAACTCTTTTTACTTCTTGTTTTAAACTATCTACTTGGTCATTTTTGACTTCACTTGTTGAAAAGTTTTTTCGTATGGTTTCTATGTGAGCTGATGTATCTATCTCTACATCTGGTATAGATATACGATTGACTGCATTTTTGAGAGTATCTATGATGTCACTAGGGTCAAAAGCATCATCTTGCATATCGAAGAGACCCATGATACTTTGAAGTATCTCTTTTCTAAATGTTCTAATATCTATGATGTTTTCTACTGTTTTAGAGAGATTAATTTCACTTTTTGTTACAAACTCTTCTAGTTGCTCTATGGCATCATAAACATTTGCATATTTATAATAGATTGTTTCTGTCTCTGTTCTTGTCTCTGTACCCCAATCATCATTGAGGAAATTAGTAAATTTATTTGTAACTTCTCTATGTCGAGTTGTTTTCGTATAACTCCCTGTTTCAACCCTAACACTACCTGCACTCTTCCCCTCATTTTTTATATTTTGTGATAAAGATGCAAACTCTTTTTCTATATCTATGATATAGCTAGTAAAAACATTTTCTATTTTTGTTTTACCTTTTTCCATACTTTTTTGTATTATTTGCTGTTTTTTATCTAATGATGCTACATCATTATTTTGAAGTATTTCTAGGTCAGATTTCAGACTTTGTAGTATCTTTTGTTCTAGGCTATGTAGTTGCTGTGTCGCTCCATCTACAACATTTTGAAATGCTTTAGATAGAATCTCATCTTTTTTTAATTTTACATCATTGACTTTCTCTTCTACCTTTTCTATATTTGCCATATAAAGCAAATCATCTTTCTCAAAGGTATCCCCATACATCTTATTGAGATTTTTCAATGTATGAGCCTCTTCTTCATTAAGATTGTCATAATGTATTGCAATATTGTATGCCATAGCAGAGATAAAGATAGGAGGTAAATTCTTCTGTAAACTTTTTGCTATTCCCATTCCTTGCGACACTATCTTCTCTATATCTTCTGTAGCTCGTTTTGTGTACTTGTGCTTGAGATTTTCTATCAGCTCTCCAGCATCACTATAGTCTCCATAAGTATCTAACATAGCACTATCAAACAGAGAACCTATGATATAGATATTTTCAATCCCTTTGTTAGGAATATTTTGTGCGAGAAGTTGCATATCTGGTTGGTCTAAGAACTGTGAACTCATAGAGAGAAAAAACACAACATCGCACTGTCCCATAAAATCTTGTGTTACTCTTCCACGAGAGACTATAGGGTCATTAGTACCTGGGGTGTCTATTATCTCTATATTTTTAATAGAGTCTATATTTACCCCTAACTCTAATGACTTTACAATAGGGGTAAATGTACCATCAGCACCTACATACTCTTGAAGCTTATCTAGTAAATCTTCCACTTTATATACATCACTCAGTATCTCATCTTTACCTAAGTAAGAGAGTATCTCTGTATCTTGAGCTTTTGTGTATATCTCCAAACAAGCGTTCTCTTCATCGCTCAACTCTCCACTCTCTTCATTCTCTTTTGCTTCAAGAGCCTTCTGCTCTATATTTGACCAATCTTGTGTTGTGAAAAACTCTAGTCTTGCATAAGG
>JALSWC010000204.1 GCA_027060825.1 Sulfurimonas sp. | reverse complement strand
AAGAGTCTAAACGCCGTCGTGCAAGTCAAAGTGCAATGGCTATGATAACAAAAACATTACTTACGCTTATGGCACCTATCTTGACATATACAGCAGATGAGATAGTTGAAAATGCACCTGCAATTATCAAAGGTGATGCTGAGGATATTTTTGATATGACATATACTCCGTTAAACGCAGTAAAAACTCCTTTTGATGCTACATATATGGTAAAAGCTCGTGAAGGTTTTGGGGCAGTTGTAGATGGACTTAAAAAAGAAAAACTCATCAAATCAACACTTGAACTTGTTATTTATACTGAATCAAAAACTGTTCTTGATATGAATAGAGTTGATGCAGAAGATTGGTTTGTTGTCTCTGGAATTTTAGAAGACAAACCTGAAGAGGATATTCTTGGAAGTTTTACACTTGATGATGATACATTCTCCATTGCAAAAGCAACAGCTCATAAATGTCCAAGATGTTGGAAATTTCAAGCAAAAGAGGAAGATTGCCTTTGTGAGCGTTGCCAAAGTGTTGTAAATGCCTAACTTTAGTGAGCCTGTAACAATTTCATTTATTGTAGAGTCTGTTACTCTCATATTTGTTATTGTCGGTATTGGCATATTTCTTGTAAAAAAATTCAAATAAAGAGAAGGAAGAAAAGTGATAACACTCAAAGAAGCACTTAGCCTTAGTAAAGAAGAGTTAGAAAATTTTAAAAGTGAACTTCGTAGTAAAATTGAAGCGAACAAAGAACTCAATGCATATATAGATGTGAAAAATGTTAGTGACGGTGTGCCAATTGCTATTAAAGACAATATTCAAGTAAAAGATTGGTCTGTAACCTCAGGAAGTAAAATTTTGCAGGGCTACATTGCACCCTACAATGCCACTGTCATAGAAAAATTGACAAATGCAGGACTTAGCCCATTTGGGCGTACAAATATGGATGAATTTGCTATGGGTTCCACAACAGAGTCTAGCTTTTATGGGAAAACACAAAATCCACATGCAAATGACAGAGTACCAGGTGGGAGTTCTGGAGGAAGTGCTGCGGCTGTTGGTGCAGGTCTTGCCATAGCTGCACTTGGGTCAGATACTGGTGGTTCTATTCGCCAGCCTGCAGCATACTGTGGCATAGTTGGGATGAAACCAACTTATGGACGCGTCAGCCGTTATGGTCTTGGGGCGTATGCTTCTAGTTTAGACCAAATAGGACCGATGACACAAAATGTTGAAGATGCAGCTATTTTATATGACATCATTAGTGGAAGTGATGAAAAAGACTCTACAAATGCTATGATGGATGATAAAGTAGTACAAAGTCTAAACGCAGCTCAGAAACTCACTATTGCCATACTTCCTAAGTACATTGAAAATGCAAGCGATGATGTCAAAGAGGCATATACAAAAGCCATAGAAGCACTCAAAGCACAAGGACATACAATAGTTGAGCGTGAAATGATGGATGCAAAATATGACATTTCGGCATACTATATTACAGCAACAGCAGAAGCAACAACAAATCTCGGGCGTTATGATGGCGTCCGTTATGGAAATCGTGTTGAGGGAAAAAACCTTGAAGAGACTTACTACAACACAAGAAGTGAAGGTTTTGGTGATGAAGTAAAACGCCGTATTTTACTTGGAAACTTTGTACTCTCAAGTGGGTACTACGAAGCATACTATGTAAAAGCACAAAAAACGCGTCATCTTATAAAAGATGAATATACAAAAATTTTCAATGATGTTGATTTGATTCTCTCTCCTGTTGCACCAACTGTTGCACCAAAGTTCGGAGAACTTGCAAATCCTATGGATATGTACCTAAGTGACCTTTACACAATTAGTGTCAACCTTGCAGGACTGCCAGCACTTTCACTTCCTATTATGAAAAATAGTGAAGGTATGCCTGTTGGATTACAACTTATTGCAAAAGCCTATGATGAGCAGACACTCTTTGATGGAGCTTTAAGTTTAGAAGATGCTATTGCTTATAAAGCATAGCGTAACCAAAATGAAATAATCATTGAGTATTATTTCATTAAAGGAAAAACCCCCAAAAAAAAGGAAAATAGAATTTACCTCTTTTTTAGCACAATAAAGATATAATCAAAAAATTTTAAACACTTTCTATACTGCAAAGGATAAGCATGAGAATTCGTAAACGCGCCCTCACATTTGAAGATGTACTTTTAGTACCACAATATTCTGAAGTATTACCAAAAGAGGTATCACTTGAGACAAAACTTACTCGTAACATCAGCCTTAAAATTCCTATGGTATCAGCTGCTATGGACACGGTAACAGAATACCGTGCAGCAATTGCAATGGCTAGACTTGGTGGTATAGGGATTATCCATAAAAATATGGATATTGATACACAATGTAAACAGGTCAAAAAAGTTAAAAAATCTGAAAGTGGCATCATAATTGACCCTATTTATGTCCATCCAGATGCTACACTTGCTGATGCAGAAGAGCTTATGAATGAGTTCAAAATTTCTGGTGTTCCTGTCGTTGATGGACATAACAAACTTCTAGGTATTCTTACAAATCGTGATATGAGATTTGAAAAAGATATGCGAAAACAAGCGAGTGAAGTTATGACAAAAATGCCACTTATCACTGCTTCAAAAGGAATTAGCCTTGATGATGCAGGTGATATAATGCATAAAAATAAGATTGAAAAACTTCCTATCATTGATGATGAAGGTTTTTTAAAGGGTCTTGTTACTATTAAAGATATTAAAAAACGCATTGAGTATCCTAACTCAAACAAAGATGCATTTGGTCGTCTTGTTGTTGGTGCTGCTATTGGCGTTGGACAAATGGACAGAGCAAAAGCACTTGTTGATGCAGGTGCTGATGTACTTGTACTTGACTCTGCACATGGACATTCTAAAGGTATTTTAGATACTGTAAGAACAATTAAAGAGACACTTGAAGTAGATGTTATTGCTGGAAATATTGCAACGGCAGAGGCTACAGAAGCACTTATTGAAGCAGGTGTTGATGCTGTTAAAGTTGGTATTGGACCTGGTTCAATCTGTACTACAAGAATAGTTGCTGGCGTTGGTGTTCCACAAATCTCTGCAATCGATGAGTGTGCAGGAGCTGCACGCAAACATGGTGTTCCTGTTATTGCTGATGGTGGAATTAAATACTCTGGAGATATTTCAAAAGCACTTGCTGTTGGTGCTAGTTGTGTTATGGCTGGTTCTTTGCTCGCTGGTACTGAAGAGTCTCCAGGTGATACTATTATGTTCCAAGGTCGTCAATACAAATCATACCGTGGTATGGGAAGTATTGGCGCTATGCAAAAAGGAAGTACAGATAGATATTTCCAAGAGGGAACTGCATCTGATAAACTTGTACCAGAAGGAATTGAAGGTCGTGTGCCTTTTAGAGGTTCTATTGCTGGTATTGTTCACCAAATGATGGGTGGTCTTCGTTCTTCTATGGGCTACTGTGGTAGCGAAAGCATCGAAGCATTCTGGGATAAATCAGAATTTGTTGAAATTACATCTGCAGGGCTTAAAGAGTCTCATGTTCATGATGTAATCATCACACAAGAAGCACCAAACTACCATGTCTAACTCTGAAGTTCGATATGCGGGTTTTTGGATCCGTTTTATCGCTTCATTTTTAGATACCCTCTTCCTCGCTCTACCAGTTGGCATACTTATTTACTTTTTAAGCGATGGCAATTGGTTTGACTTTGCACAATACCAACAAAACATACAAATGGCAATGAGTGGTAATCCACATGCACTTGACAGCCAGCCACATACTTCATTTTCTTGGGAACTACTTTTTGAAATATCTGTTTTTATTATTACCATACTTTTTTGGGAAAAATGGCGTGGAGCAACACCTGGAAAGAAATTTGTACATATAAAAATAGTAGATGCAAAAATCTACAAAGATATAACAAATAAACAAGCCATCACCCGTTCATT